>JAJDEK010000325.1 GCA_029259875.1 Planctomycetaceae bacterium | reverse complement strand
AGAGTTAGGACATGTTATTTTTAATCTCAAAGAGTTTATCTACGTTTTTTAGTTTCACGAGAACCCTCAGAAAGTCTGTAACATGCACTGCGGTCAATTCAGACAGCAATTTACGCGGCGTGATATGCTCAAACAATGCGCCAACGGCTTTGGTGCTGCTGCGCTAACCGCACTCTTGCAGGATCAGGCATTTTCAGGAGAAACAACAGGTAAAACGCATTTCCCACCTAAAGCGAAAAATGTCATTTTCCTGTATATGGACGGGGGACCTTCGCAAGTCGATACATTTGACCCGAAACCACTGTTGACTAAATATAATGGCAAAAGCCCTGGAGACTTTTTTAAGGTCGAAGCAACACAGTTTGATAATGTCGGAAAAGTTCTTGAAAGCCCCTGGAAGTTTAAACCATACGGTGAAAGTGGCATCCCAGTCAGCGATCTGTTCCCATATGTCGGCGAGTGTGTCGATGACCTCGCTTTGATTCGTTCTGTGGTTTCGCAATTTCCAGAACACACCTTTGCTAACTACTTTCTCCATACAGGCAGTGGCTTACAAGGACGTCCGAGTATGGGCGCGTGGGTCAATTACGGATTAGGTAGTGAATGTCAGAACTTGCCCGGCTTTGTGGTCGTTAACGGCGGACTCATTCCGCCGGGGGGCCTTGACTGCTTTAATAGTGGTTTTCTGCCAGCCAGCTTCCAGGGTTCTGTTTTCAAACCGGGAGGCAGTGGCATCGCTAATGTGAAACGGCAAGAAAAATTGGCGCAAACTCAACAACAAAAACTGAAACTCATGCAGCAACTGGATCGGTTTAAACAACAGCAATCCGGTGTTCATGATGAAATCGAATCCGCGATCTCCAACTATGAACTTGCCTCTAAAATGCAAATGGCGATTCCTGATTTAATGTCCTTCACCAGCGAAAGTAAGTCCACTCTGGACCTGTATGGATTCAATGCAGAGTTCGAATCCACAAGAACTTATGCAGCAGAATGTCTGTTGGCCAGAAGGCTCGTTGAACGTGGAGTACGATTTGTCGAACTGACTTGCACCAGTGTGAAAAGTGATCGTTGGGACCAACACAGTAACTTGAAACGCGATCACGAAAATAATGCCCGCGCCGTTGACCAGCCTATCGCCGGATTATTGAAAGATCTCAAACAACGGGGGCTGCTGGAATCAACATTGGTTATCTGGGGAGGCGAGTTTGGGAGAACCCCTTTTGCGCAAGGGAAAAATGGACGTGACCATAATCCATTCGGATTTTCCATGTGGATGGCCGGGGGTGGGATTAAAGGCGGCACCATCCATGGCGCCACTGATGAGTGGGGCTATAAAGTTGTAGAAAATCGTGTGGAAATTCACGATATCCACGCTACCATGTTACACCTGCTAGGGTTAGATCATACAAAATCGACCTTTCGCTTTGGTGGTCGCGACATGCGACTGACCGACGTACACGGCCATGTAATTTATGATGTCATTGGTTAGCCAATTTTTCATTCTGCTTTGATCATGTACTCGAAAAGGCTTTAAGATGAAATATTTCTCACAAGTTCTGTTTCTCGCTTTTTCGTATTCTTTCATTCTTGGTTCCACAACACTCATCGCGGAAGACTGGCCTGCGTTTCGTGGACCACTAGGAAATGGGATCTCACTGGAAAAGAATGCGCCACTCAAATGGAGTCCTTTAGAAAACATCATCTGGAAAGCACCACTCCCGGCTCCCGGAAACAGCAGCCCCATTGTCTCAAACGGACGGGTGTTTGTGACTTGTGCAGAAAATGAAGGACGCAAAAGAAGTTTATACTGCTTTGACCGAACCAACGGACGAGAACTCTGGGTTCGTACGGTGAACTTCGATAAAGTCATGCCCACTCACAAAACGAATCCCTATTGCGGCTCGACTCCTGTCGCAAACGGTAAGCGAGTCGTAGTCTGGCATGCTTCTGCCGGCTTGTATTGTTATGACTTTGCCGGCAATGATCTCTGGAATCGGAATCTGGGAGAGTTCGAACATATCTGGGGTTACGGCGTCTCTCCCATCTTGCACGAAGGAAAGGTGATTCTGCACTGCGGTCCTGGAAAACGAGTCTTTATGACGGCCATTGATCTGGAGAATGGGAAAACCATCTGGGAAACCGAAGAACCGGTCGAAGGGAATGGTCAACGAAATAAGGAGCGGAAATACATGGGCTCTTGGAGCACTCCTATTGTCACAAAGAACAACGGTCAAAAACTCATCCTCTGCAGCATGTCACTACGCGTGAATGCCTATGATCCAAAAACGGGAAACATAATCTGGAGTTGTTACGGCTTACGAGGCCAGAAGGGAGATCTGGCTTATACATCACCGGTCGTCGCGAATGATGTTTGTGTGGCGATGGGTGGCTTTAATGGACCTGCAATCGGCTTCCGTATGCAGGGAACAGGGGATATCACTTCAGCACAGAGCCTCTGGCGCAAAGAGCCTAATCCTCAACGGATTTCGTCTGGAATTTTTACTAAGAACCACCTTTTCATGGCTAATGCCGGCCCCAACATTTTCCAGTGCCTCAATCCAACCACAGGAGAAATTATCTGGCAGGAACGCTCCGGAGGTGCGGCCTGCTGGGGTTCATTAGTGTTGGCAAATGGGCATTTTTATGTGACGGACCAAAACGGTGCGACGTACGTTTTCAAGCCCAATCAGAAACACTTCGAAAAAGTGGCACAGAATGAACTTCGCGAAAAAAGTAACTCCACGCCCGCCTTTTCTGAAGGACAGATTTTCCTACGAACGTTTAATCACGTCTATTGCATCGGAAAATAATAGTGAAATCTGCGATCACCAGATTTCAATTTCCAACTCGAGTTCAACACCAAATTTTTCAGAAACGGTATTCTGCGCCAAGTTGATCAGATCGAGTACATTCTCTGTCGTCGCATTTTCATCATTGATGATGTAGTTCGCATGCCGATCACTGATCTCAGCACCACCAATTCGAGTCCCCTTCAGACCTGCCTGTTCGATTAAAGCACCCGCATGCATGCCACGTGGATTCTTGAAGATGCAACCCGCCGACTGATGCGTCAAAGGCTGATTGGCCTTCTTCATAATCCAGTTCTTTTTCATGCGATTAGTAACCTCTTCTGAATCATCCTGTTTTAATTCAAAAGTGGCTTCGAGAATTGCCAGCTCATTGATGCTACTTTCCCGATAGCTGAAGCTCAATTCGTCTGCGGTCCGTACGAATCTCTCTCCACGGGCCGTCAAAACAGAAACTGAGGTAGCGTACTGACCAATATCACCATGAGTTCCGCCGGCATTTCCATGCAATGCCCCCCCAATCGTACCGGGAATACCAATCAAACCTTCCAAGCCACCCAGACCTGCTTTGACAGTTTGCGAAACAAGGTTCGACAACAAGACGCCCGCCCCGGCAGTCACAGTAGTGCCTTCGATTTGAACCTTTGCAAACTCATCACCATAGATTCGGATGACTGCTCCCTGTACGCCGGAATCCTTGATGAGCACATTAGAAGCACCACCAAACACGCGCATGGGGATTTCGTTTTCGACACAACACAGAACCACTTCCTGCAACTCATCTACGTTGCGTGGTTCGAGCAAAAACTGGGCAGGTCCCCCTATTTTAAAATAGGAATATTTTGCCAGTGGTTCAGAACATTTAAGAATCGCTTTGAAGTCTTCGATTGAGCTCATAATGGATCCGATTTATCTCGCCAGCTCCCATAGTAATGATGATATCTCCAGATTGAGCCTCAGTCTCTAAAGTTGAGACCATCTGGTCAAGGGAACTGCTGAATCTAGTCGAATCATTATGGTGAAGAGTTCGTTTGACAAGCTCTTTTGATATATCAACGGGCTCTTGTTCGAGTTTTTCGCGAGCTGCGTACACGGGGGAAATGAGAATCTCATCTGCTGATTTGAAGCTTCGGGCGTAATAATCCATCAAAGCCTGAGTGCGAGAAACTTGATGCGGTTCATATAGACACCAGATTTTTCGATTCGGATACTCCTGTCGCAGCATTTTTAATGTGGATTGAATTGCCGTGGGATGATGAGCATAATCATCGAATAAAGTCAGACCTTTATAGGAACCCATGCGCTCATAGCGGCGGTGTATGCCAGGAAACTCATAAATCCCTTCTCGAATTTCCTCAACAGTAATTCCGGCAGTATGGCACAGAATCGCAGCGACCATTGCATTGGAAACATTGTGTTTCCCTTTTTTTTGCATGGAAATTTCTGAAAAGTATTCGCCTTGATGGAAAAGCCGAAATCGTAGGCCAAAAGCAGTTTGTTTGATATCGGTGGCCCACCAGTCTGCACCTCGTTCGAGTGAAAATGTAGAGACTTTTGCTTTGCAGGAATCCTGAATTTTTTTCAGCCCCAGACAATTTCCTGGAAGCAATAAATGACCAGTCTGAGGAATTCTGGAGACAAACTCGGCATAGGCGGACGTCATATCATCCTGATTTTTGAAATAATCAAAATGGTCAGGTTCGATATTCGTGATGGCAGCATAATAAGGGAACAAATCCAGAAAACTACGTTGGTATTCACAACTCTCAGCAACAAATAGTGGACCTTCTCCAGCCCAACCATTTAAATTCTTACTGCATAGTTCTGCGCCAATCACCGCAGAGGGAGATACACCCGAATTTTGTAGCACATATGCGGCTAAAGCTGAAGTAGTACTTTTCCCATGAGTACCTGCGATACAGACTCCTTTTTTCTGACGCATCAGACTACCAAGCATCTGAGAGTAAGAAAATTGAGGAATTCCCATCCGCTGAGCAAAGCGACGTTCGGGATTTGCCAGACCAATAGCAGGACTGTAAATCAAAACGTTCGTTCCTTCAGGAACAAATCGTTTATCATGTCCCTGATGAACCCGATATCCCCCCTCGAACAATGCATTTTCTGTTGGTAGTGAGGGACTTAAATCAGATCCTGTGACACGGCAGCCTGCACTCGAAAGATACTCTGCAAGCGCTTTCATGCCTGAACCACGAATGCCAACGAGATGAGCTGATGCAGGAAATGCAGCAGCATCCGTCCGAGATTCATTTAATGACCGGCTTTGTTGATTTGTGTTCGCGTTTGACAGGATCATAGCCGCCTTAATGTCTATCTGAAGTTCCCGATGCGTTAGCTTGAAAGGAATGTTCCTAAACAAGCCCCAGTTTCAGTTGGATTTTTCCAAAACCCTTAATCTTTTTCATCGGGAATCAACGCGTGCTGAATCCATTGGTTATGACATTTGTTTCGACTAGATAAACATTATCGAATAGCGAGATCCTGTTGCATCAAGCCGGTCGCTTAGTGAAAATCGAGAAGATAGACAAAATAAAGTCAAAGATTACTAGAAGTTATCTTAGTTCTTAAACTTCATTTCATTTTTTCGAAGTTCTTATAATTCTTCTCTGGCTTCAGTACAATGCATTATGCCTTGAAATCCAATCTGCCTGAAGGGCAATTTTCAAGCCGCTCTGCACAATGATTTATTCAACTAAGATATCCAATAAGGGGTTATAGCATGCAGTCACCAGCCTTTGATGTTCAAGCTTCACACCATCATTTTGCCACAACCTGTTTTAATCAAGCTTGGAGGTATATCGAGAAAGAAGATCGTACCCCAGAAGAGAATTTGGTGATGATTTCCGCCAGTCATGCCTCATACTGGCACTGGACACAATTCGAGCGACATACTCCACTCAACGTTTCAATTGCCTATTGGCAACTTTCTCGGGTTTATGCCATTACCAATCAACCTAGTCTGGCACTCAGCTATGGGACTCTCTGCCTGAAAGTAAGTCAAATGAACCACTTAAGCCCCTTTTATGTTGCCTATGCCTACGAAGCATTAGCACGGGCCACTTCGGTTGCTAATAAACAGGATGAGGTCTCAACATACCTGGAACAAGCAAAAAAAATTGCAGAATCGGAGCTGGAAGAAGATGAAAAACAACAATTGCTGGCAGATCTGAATACAATATGAGTATCTGAATGCCTCTGTCTGTTCTGATAAAGTGGGTCAGAATTTCAATTTGCCGTGTTTTGGCACAAATTCATGGATTATCTGAAACAACTTTTAGAGTCCTATTTTGAAATCCCTCCAGCGGGGCCTGGACAGGGAACTGCGTGGAACTTCCAGTGGAATACACCCTGGCCAACATGGCTCCCAGATTGGGTTGTTTTAATTCTGGGAGTGGGGATCATCTTTCTGCTCATTTATGCTTATCTGAAAGATACAGCTCATCTCAATTTACAAAAGCGGACCGTATTACTGAGTATTCGCTTAGCGTTGTTTTTGATTGTGTTATCGTTTCTCACCAAATTTACGCTCTCTATTCATAGGACTGGCTTACCCTTTGTAGCCTTATTAATTGATGATTCAGCAAGTATGGGGCTCGAGGATGACTATTCTCAATCTGCTTCTATGAAAAATAATGCTTTGGCCAAACAGCAGGACCAAGGTAAAAATCGTCTTGATCTAATAAAAACATTGTTACTCCAAAAAGACGCTCAATTTTTGCAGGAACTACAAAAAAAACACAAATTGAAGCTCTATCATTTTTCGAAAGAATGTATCCCATTAGGAGAAAAAGGACTGCTTGGAAAAACGGACACAGAAGAAGCCCAGGAATTGATCAAACAACTTGAGCCATTGGGAAAAGAAACGCGTCCATTCCACGCGGTACAAAAAGTATTGAACGATTTTCGAGGAACGCTTCCCACCGCCATTATTGTTCTCAGCGATGGAATTTCCAGTACAGGCGACATGGATCTATTGTCTCGCGCCGGTACATTAGCGAAATCAAAGCTAGTTCCAATATACCCAGTCGGCGTTGGCAGCGAACAACCAATTAGAGACCTCCAATTATATGATCTGCTGGTTGATAATGTGGCTTTTGTCAATGATCCGATCAATCTGTCAGCCAAAGTGAAAAGCTTCGGCATCGATTCTGGTTCGGTTTCCGTTTCGCTAAAAGACGCCAAAACAGGAAGCCCACTAGTGACTCGAAAGTTGTCTATTAATCCCAATAAAGAATTTCAAAAGATTGATCTCACCTTCACTCCTACTAAGCCTGGCCTGTTTGAATATATCTTTGAAGTAGAACCGGCCAAAGGAGAAGTCAACCACAACAACAATCAGCAAGTCGGACAGGTCTCAGTGCTGGATCAGAAAATCCGTGTATTATTGGTTGATTCGGTTCCCCGTTATGAATATCGCTACTTGAAGCATTTATTGGAAAGAGATAAAACTATCGAACTGCGAAGTATATTACAGGAATCGGATCTGGAATATTCATCCGAAGATGCCACCGCCCTGGATTATTTCCCAGTGAAAAAAGAAGACCTTTATCAATATGATGTTGTGATTCTGGGTGATGCTGATCCCGCTTATTTCAGTCAGGCTGTTTTTGAAAACCTGGATCAGTTTGTACGCGAAAAAGGAGGAGGCTTGGTCGTCGTCGCTGGTCCCCGCTTTTCCCCTCACGCCTATGCCAATACAAAACTAGAAACACTATTGCCTATCGAGATTTCTAAAACAAA
The DNA here is from genome assembly GCA_029259875.1 of Planctomycetaceae bacterium. GTDB lineage: Bacteria > Planctomycetota > Planctomycetia > Planctomycetales > Planctomycetaceae > Gimesia. Next base: position 10,732 of record JAJDEK010000325.1, on the reverse strand, counting down.
GGAAGCTACTGAGTATGCTCCTTTAATCGAAGGATTTCATCCGGAACTAACAACTGAAGGCGAATTCAGTACCTCTATATTTCGTTTCGCAGACAATGCCGAACAAAGCCGAACGATCTGGAATAATTTACCTGAACTGTATTGGTATTACGCAGCAGACGGGGTCAAACCTGGTGCTTCTGTGCTTGCGACACATCCCACTCAAAAAGGAAAAAACGGGCAGTTGATCCCAATTATCGCCACACAGCGCATTGGAGCTGGCAAAGTAATATTCAGTGCCACAGACGACCTTTGGAGATGGCGCGATCTTGTCGGTGATCTTTATTACTCCCGTTATTGGGTACAATCAATCCGCTATCTTAGTCGTTCTAAACTCTTAAACCAGGAACAGTCTGTCGAACTCACACTCGATCGTAATACCTATCAGCAAGGCGACTCAGTTCAGTTTCGCGTGAAATTCCTGGATGAACGACTCATTCCAACCGATGGTGAAGACGTGACTGTGATGTTAGAACGACAAGGTGAAGTATCTCGACCAGTCAAATTAACTCCATTAGAAAAGTCCCCCAGTATCTTCGAAGGTAGTTATTCCAATATTGCAGAAGGAACATACCATAGCTGGGTCTCTCAACCAATTCTGCAGGGGAATCCCCCTTCTGACGATTTTCGAGTCGAAGTATCACAACGTGAATTATTAAACCGGGATATGAACCAGAGCGATATGCAGAAAACGGCGAAGGAGACCCGAGGAAAGTATTACCACATCTTTGCAGCTGACCAACTTCCCTCTGCTATTCCAGCAGGCCATCCAGTTCCTCTCGAAAATGAAGAACCGATACCACTTTGGAATCGTTGGGAATTTCTCATTTTGTTCGCTTTATTAATCTCGACAGAATGGCTTTTAAGAAAACGGTTTCGACTAGTATAATAAGAGTTCTGATTCTCCAATTTTTTCTCTGAAATCATTGATTATGTCTGCTTCTATTCGAGCACAATTTGAGCAACTGCATCGCAAGGTTCATCAGCTAATTTGGCTCAATGGACTTTGCTGGGGGTTGACCATATTACTAATTTTGGCCACCTTGGTAATTAGTCTGGATAGGGTCTTAAATATTTCAGACCCTATGATTCGATTAATCTTAGGGTTAGGTGCGGGCAGCTTTATTGTATGGACTCTCTGGCAGCATTTGGTAATTCCTTTAAAAACACCACTCACAGATTTTGACCTCGCTCTTAAAATCGAACGCCAGTACCCTGCTCTGAAAGACAGCTTTTCCAGCAGTGTCTTATTTGATACGCAAAAAACGACTCACTTTGCTGGTTCATCTCAACTCCGTCAGGCCGTCATCAAAGATGCCTTTCGGCAAGCCTCCCAAATCAATTTTCTGGAATTGATTGACACAAGGCCAATCAGAAAAATCATGATCAGCGCTGCGCTGCTCTGCTTATTTGTCGTTTCAATTTCAATCTTACACCCGACTCAAGTGATTTTGGGCGTTCATCGATTTGTCCTTCCCTTTTCAGCACCAGACTGGCCACAAAATGTCGAGTTGCGATTTCTAGATGAAAATCTTGTACCTATCGAAGCAGGGCCCAATAATCCGTATCAGGTTGTAGAAGGTGAAAATTTTCGTTTTTTCGTTGAAAACCGTAAGGGAACGCCACCTGAAGACCTGCGAATTGAATATGAAATTAGTAAGGGTCAGCAATCACGTGGGAAATTATATTCCGAGCCTCTAAGGATCGTCTCTGTCCCAGATGAATCTGCGGTAGACCATGAGCTTGGAACCGGTTCTTTAGTTATCACCAATAAAACCCTAAGGCTGCGAGCAATTGGAGGAGACGATCATTCCATGCCGTGGCTCACACTCTTGTCTGTGCCTCCAACGACTCTGAAGCTACAAGAAGTAACCCTCACGCCGCCTGCTTATTCGCTAAAACCAGTTGAAAAGCTACCTACCGGTATTGGTAGCTTCAAAGCATTGCTAGGAACCCGAGTCGATATCAAAGCGAGTTCAAATAAGCTTTTGAAATCCGTTGAGTTGAGAGTGAAAGATGGAGAACCAGTTTCTCTAAAACTTGATTCCAATAGAAAACAATTCTCAGCTCAATTTGTCATTAAGGAACCAGGTACTTATTCCTATTGGTTTGAATTGGAAAACGATCAGGGATTTCGGCCTCCCACTCCGGAACGTTATGAAATAATTGGAATCACAGATTCCGTTCCTGAAGTTTATCTCGATAATCCATCAACAGACTTGCAAGTGACTCCGACTGCCCAAATTCCATTAACGGTTTCAATCCACGATGATTTAAAAATTGCCAATGCACTGATTCGGTACCAAAATTCATCCAAAGAAGAAACGTTGTCGCGCGCACTGAGAACAGACCGAGAGAATCAATCATTCCCTCTGCCGTTCAATCCACAGGATTCGAGTGAGCAAGTGATTCTGAACGATGTTTGGGACCTTTCCAACTTATCAGTTAACGAAGGTAACCGAATTATCTTTCGAGCAGAAGCGCGTGATCATTATCAACAGTTCCCTCAAACAGGTACAGAGAGCCAGCCTGAAGCAAATCGTGTTGGAACGAGCATTTCACGAGTTTTGACAATCGTAAGCCCAAAGTACAAAGCGAATGAATTAGCAAATCGTCACGCACATCTATTAGAAGAACTGACACGAGTACTAAAGGATCAACGACTTTTACATACTGAAATCAAAGACGTTCAACACCAACTCGAACGTGTCGGAAAAGCAAGATCAGAAGAAATTGATACAATCAAGCAGGTAGAAATGGACCAGAAACGGGTTACTTCTCAATTATTCAGTCCTCGAACTGGGTTGGAACAACGCTCTAAGGAACTGATGAATGAGCTTGAGTGGAATCATATCAAAGACCCCACTATGAATCAGCGGCTTACAGAGCTCAACACGGAGCTTTCTCAATTAAATCAAAACGTCTTTCCGGAAATCCAGGAACAGATCACACAAGCCAGAAAAAAACTACAGTCCAATATTGATTCAAATCCTCCACAAAAGAAGTCAGCGAATTCAAATATTCAACCTAAGTCTAAAGACATTTCAGTTCAAAAAGATCCAGAAAATACCAACCAACGCTCTAAAACGAACAAAGCCAGACAAAAACCATTTGCTGACTCCGGCCCTCTCGAAGCATTAAATATTGCCGAAAAAGGTCAGCAGCAAGTAATTAACAGGTTAGACAATGTTCTAAAATCACTCTCTCAATGGCAGAAAACGAGAGATCTTGTTTCCGAATTAGAAGAACAGATCCAGCAACAGTCAGACATTCAAAATCAAACCGAAAAATTGGCCAAGAAGACCATTACCAAGTCTTTTGGAAACCTAAAGCTGCAGGAACAGGCTGATTTGGAAAAATTAGCGTCTCGCCAAGAAGAGCAGGCTGAAAACTTCAAAGCATTTAAAAATCTTCTCGACTCACTCAATTCAAAATCCGAAGCACTTACACAGGGAGAGCAATTAAGAAACCAGGATGCGATGGATTTTTTGCGTAAAAAGTCGATTCCGGAAGAGATGAAACAAACAGCCGAAAAACTCAAGCAAAACCAAGTTGGACAGGCACTTCAGGATCAACAAAAGATCCAGCAATCTATGCAGATGTTGAAAAATATTTTTGATAACCAACCGGCAGATTCATCACCAGATCAGTTATTAAAGAAACTCAAACAGTCTGAACAAGAGTTGAGTTTATTGAAACAACAGCAACAGAACGTACTACAGAAGTTGCAAAAAGCAGCCAATTCATCGAATCAAACAGACCTGAGAGAGCAGCTTCAAAAGCTAATCAAAGAGGAGCAGGAGTTTCAACAAAAACTAAAACAATTCGAACAACAATTGAAACGTTTGAGTTTACAACAGACTGCTCAATCCATTCAACGAGCCAGAAATCGACTCTCCAAAATCAAAAATGCTTTAGAACAAGGAAATATCCAAGAGGCCCAAAAAGAAATCCAAGAGTCGCTCGATGATCTGGAACAGGCACAACGTGAATTGGCTTCCCGCAGAAAAGATGCGGAAGAATCACTGGCATTTGAAGCACTCGAAAAATTAGATTCCGAAATTAAAAGTCTGCTCGAAAGACAAGACGCCGTTATTCAGGAAACAATTCGTCTTGAAAAAATACGTCTTTCGCGAGGACGTTGGTCTCGTGGACAATTAAAATCCTTGAAACAACTCTTCGAAACAGAGCAGGATCTACAAAACTCGGCAATATCAATAGCTCTAGATTTGGAAGCAGCGCCCGTATTTCTTTTAGTGTTTGAAAAAATAATTGATCAATTGGGACTTGCGGCTAACAGGCTAGGCGAACGTCTCACCGATCAAGAGACTTTAACTTCCGAAAAAATAGTAAAATCAAAGCTTTCAGAGCTGTTGCAAATATTGAATGACGTAAAATCGCAGAGCCAAAATCAAAATCGATCTGATCCTACTCAAGATCCCCCAAAAAGGACGATCTCTCAAAGAGATCAAATTTCATTGATCACACAGTTAAAATTGCTCAAACTATTACAAGAAGATATTTTGCAGAGAACGAAATCGTTTAACATTTCCATTAGCCAAGAAAAAATATTGACCCCACAACAAATTCAACAAAGAAAAGATCTGTCGAAAGAACAAACAGCTCTCGCTGAATTATCCATGGAATTGTTAGCTCGCTTTAATGAGCCTCTTCCTGATGATCCGAAACAAATAGACGAGATTCCATAATGAATTCTTCCTTAACAAATCAATCTCTATCCCTTGCCCTTTCTATATTCTATATGGGACTAGCACTAACTCTCTCTACGCCCTCGTTATCCGCCGACGAGGAACTACTGAAAAAGCCTGTCGAAAATAAAGATAAGATTACAAAAAAAGTAGAAAATCAAGATCAGAAACAGAATCAACAATCGAAAAAAGAATTCAAAAAACTAGACCTCGGCCAACAACTCCCAGTAGAATCAATTATTGAAGAGATGAAGCGCGCCGGTAAACTGATTGAAAATCAACAAACTGGACAACAGACTCAGAAGATCCAGAGTCTGGTCGTTGAAAATATTCAGAAATTAATCCGCGAGATTGAATCAATCCCAAAAGTTTCTCTGCAGCAATCAAATCAAAAAGAGAATCAACAGCAGAAAAATAAGCAGAAAACTCAACAACAGAAAAGCGGCATGGGGCAAAAAAACGTACCTCAAATATCTCAAGGACCAGCGCGTCAGTCTTCTGATCGAAAAGAAAAAGGGCTGGTTACAACAGGCAATCTGACAAATTCAAATGGCTATATCAAAGATGCTTGGGGACATCTCCCACCCGCCGTGCGACAGCAACTGTTAAACGTCTATACCGAGAAGTTTCTTCCCAAGTATGAAGAACAAGTGCGTCGTTACTACGAAGCTCTGGCAGAGAAGAAAAAACAATCTCCCTGACCAGAGGTCAGTAGTTCGTAAGAGATAACAGTGTGACGTCTTCTGAAATCGCTACCTTAAGGTGATACCACATCAAACGTATCACTACGTAAAATGGTAGTGTCATAGCCACTTCCATTAAACATGCGAACGTAATTCCAACGTCGAGCACCTTTTAGTGCAAACCCCGGCGTTGTTGCCAGTTGTGGGAGCCGATAGGCAGAACGGCTTTGAGGGCGAGGATATCGTTCTGCAACTTCTGGGGGTAACTGATGGCTGTAATAAGAGCGATTAAACATCCAATTTTCGGCTTCAGCGCGCTGATTACCTAAACTAAAGCTAGCTGCTCCTGTCAAAAAAACGAGCAAAACGCTTTTTGCAACAAACCTTCTGATTTTTGATGACAAATTTAATTTCATAAGTCTTACCTCTTCAGAAGTAATTCAATATGTTGCATAAAATCAACAAATTGAATCTGCTTTGAAACGAATGTTGCGTCAGAGCAACACTCACTCTTCAATCAAAGTGATAAAGAGGTAATACGCAGATAGTATGCCAATCAGATAGAAGGATGATTAATCAAGCGGAATTCCTGCTGCTTTGTAGAGCTCCGCTTTTTTCTTGTTATCCTGTAAGACTAAGATATTGCCAGATTCATCATCATAGCCATACATTTTATAAGGAGGGAGCTGAGCAAATTCTACTCGGTTTTCCTTCATCATTTTCATGTATTCATCGTAAGTGGGAAATTTATCGTTGAGGGCTTTGTGCACTTTGATAGCCTGCTGCATTCCTAATGTGCTGACACGAGACGCCATCGAAAAATAAGCACTTCCTGCCTGAGTAAAGGGATCAATCCCTTTTATCTTGCCATCGACGACTGAAATCTCCGGATTTTTCAATGCTTTTTTCGCATCAACTACAACTGCTGTCGTCTTGTGGATGATGCTTTTTTTCGTGTTGTTTTGAGGTGCTCCCTTATTTCCTTGATCAGGATTTTGCACTACGGGATCAGCAATTGCTTCCTCAGGCATTTCCGGTTTGGAAGAATCGCCCTCTGCGTTCTGTTTTTTCCCTTGAGCAGCGTCCTGTTCTTTGGCTATTTCAGCAGGGTCCTGACATCCCAATCCTCCGAGGACAAGTAGAAAGCAAACCAGAATGATATTCATTCCATCGCACAATTTGTCCACTAGTACTTTCATCGGTAATACTCGCAATTAGAGAGAGAAATAAATTTTAAAACACAATTTGACACTATATCAGAAGGGCAGTTTAACACAAAAAAAAGCCCGATTCATCAAATTTCTATAGAACGCTTAAAAACGATTCATTCGAACAAACCTGCACAAAATTAACTCATGTTTACAAATTAATTTCTTTAAGAAAACAGTTATTTCAAAAATTTGACATTAGATCTCAGAGATTTAAGAACAATTCTTAATAGGCACATGCCTTATTTAATTTATAGAAAATAACCCGTATGGATTGTTTATGACAGCAGATTAGGTAACGATTTCCGTTCTTTCCTAAAGTTTGAAGTATTTAATTTTAATGACTGATTGTTGGCATTATATTAAATAGCTCGCAAGCTTTACAGAATTCACTGAACGGAGATACCCGACCCAATGTCGACATTTACCTCTTCTTCTGATCAAGACGATAGAAGAGTGTTTACAGAATTACTGACTCGGGAGAGGTTACGCATTTTTGGGTATATCCGAACCCTAGTTCCCCACAATTCTGATGCAGAAGACGTATATCAACATGTATGTTTGACGCTCTGGAATAAATTCAGTGAGTTTGATCAAGAACGAGAATTTTTTTCCTGGGCATGTGGAATCGCTTTTTTTACTGTTTGCAATTTTCGCAGAAGTGTTCAACGCGATCGACACTTTTTCAGTCAGGAGTTAATCGAAACAATGTCATTGGAGCGGATGCGTCATTTAAGCAACCACAACATTCGACTTGAACTTTTGCAAGACTGCTTCAGCGGCTTGAGTTCAATTGATCAGGAATTGCTTTTACAGGCGACATTCGAAAAACAGTCTATCAAAGATTTTGCAGAGAAAGCTGGTAAAACGGTCCAAACACTTTACAACCGCCTGAGTACGCTCAGGCGTGAATTAGCTCAATGCATTTTGAGAAAGCTAAAAAGTGAGGACCAATCATAATGACTGTTCATGAACTTCCTCCCAACTTTGATCGACTGTTGAATCAACTGATTGACGGTCAATTATCCAAACCAGAATTTGAAGAACTAGAACAATATCTCAGCTCGACTCCTGAAGCGATGCAGACGTACTTTGATTATCTGGATATCAACACGGGAGTTCAGAAACGCTATGTTGAAAGATTAAAAGAACTCGATCAAATCTTCACAGCTGAGGTTCCTCAAACTCAACAACCTTCAAAAACATCTGTTGTTAGACGAAACCATAAGCTTTACTCTATGCTCAGTTACTTAGCTGTGGCGACGGCTTCTGTTGCTCTTATGCTATTTACAGAAAAGTCTATGATGGGCCGCTTTCTTTGGGAGCCTATCCCTGCTGTAACTATTCCAAGAATCACAGAACCCAAAGACTTGCCTTACGTGGCTACTCTCACACGATCAAATGATTGCAAATGGAGTGGTAGCAACGAGCCTCTTTTCTCTGGACAACGATTGTTAACCAAAGATCTCTACCTGGAACGAGGGACTGCTGAATTTCGCTTTGATAGTGGAATTCGTTTAGTTCTCAAAGGTCCAACAAAAATCCATATCGATTCAGCAAACTCTGCCAAAGTCGATTCAGGAGAAGTAGTTCTGCATGGATATGAATCGGCGCCGGAGTTTGCATTAACGACTCCCCAAGCCACTTTTTATGACATTGGTACCGAATATGGAACGAAAGTGGACGAGAATGGCGATACCGAACTACACGTTTTTCAAGGCTCTGTCAGAGTAGAGTCCCCTGACAAATCAAAAGATCTGATTGTCAACAAAGGAAAAGCACGGGATATTACTAAAAACAAAGATATTCCACTAGCACTGACAAAGTTCCAACGTGAAGTTCCAGGAAAACCGAAAGACGCAAAGAAAGTCAATCTGGATGAGTTAATTGCCTACGACAGCTTTCATCCCCCAAAAATCATCACTCCGGAAGAGTTTTCTGAATGGCAGCGAGGAGGCATTGGCTGGGAAAACCCATGGCGGAACCAAAGACACAAGTCAGCGCTGGCTGTCGGAAGTAGCCATCCTCGTAAATCTCTAGTGGCTAAAAAACTTTCACCAAACCAATTAGGTTGTGTCGAATTAGAAAAAGGTAAGATTGCATGGCGCACTCTGAAAAAACCAATTCGGCTCGATATTGACGCGATCTATTATATCAGTTTTTTCATCCAGAAAATGGAATCGAATCCTGCCATTGACCGTCAGTACGGAAACATTTCCTTGAGGAAGTTAGGAAATTCTAAGGAAAATCCAAAGAACGCAAAAAAAATAATGTTCGGTATGAGTTCGAACAGATTCCCTTCTTTACGTACCCAGATTCAAACAGTTGAGAAAGCGCCACCATTATCAGTTGGAGAGCCCTATTTCTTTGTTGGTAAAATAGTAGCCAGTGAAAAGTCTCCAGACCAAGTATTTTTACGCGTTTTTTCTGCAACGGAAAAAATCCCTGGGCAGGAGCCACATATTTGGACATGCACCACTGATCCTTTTTATGACTCAACATCATTTGATCATGTTCGGATCTTTGCAGGTAGATATAGCAAATATCTCTTTGATGAACTCCACATCGGCACTTCCTGGGAATCCGTTGTGAATTTCAACGATCCTCCTCCAAAAGTAAAATAAACCCATTCCGATTCATTCTCTTCTTCATCTCTATAGTCCAGCCCAATTTGTACTTGCGTAATTTCTGAGTTGATTTCTCAGCAATGTCTGTCATTGAATTTCAAGAAAATCTTAATTAGCGACTACACTTTTGTAAGTGGTGCTCTAAAACTACATGGATTAACCGTACTAATAATTCATTTTTGATTAATTCCAAATTCTCTCGAATTTTATATTAGAATTTAGAGTCGCATAGACAATTTATTGTTAGCAGAACAATTGGTTGCGAATTCATCGTACATTTTACTTGTTCAATCAATGCTAGTCCCTGAACGGTTGAAGGGAAGATGAGGGTTGGCTCATCTTCCCTTCCTTCATTTCATCTTCCAGTTATCATCATGTCTAATGCGAATCACAGGAAGTCATTGTCGAATTCAAAGTCGCTATCACACTTCTATGGCTCAGTAAATCTGTCCAAAAAAGAAATCTGAAATCTCATATCAAACAACGAATCAGACTTTATGAGTGTGAACTTCCCGTATTCACCACCGGCTGAGTATGACGGTCGCTACACAAAACAACCAACAAATTAGAGACCAAGGCTGATCGATGTTCGTTATCCAACTCGATCACTTTCCTTTCAGCTAAATGGTCCAATGCCATTTCCACCATCCCCACTGCTCCTTCTACAATTTTGGTTCTGGCTGCTACGACTGCTTGTGCCTGTTGTCTCTGCAACATAGCCGCAGCAATTTCTTGTGCATAAGCCAGATGACTAATGCGTGCTTCAATAACTTCTACACCAGCTTTATCCAGGCGTTCCTGAATATCAATCTTCAACTGGTTGCAAACTTCAGTTGTATTACCACGCAATGACACTTCATGGTCTTCGCTATCATAAGGATGACGGGTGGCAAGATTTCGTAATGCCGCTTCACTTTGAACGGCGACAAAGTGCTCATAGTCATCTACTTCAAACATCGCTTCTGCCGTGTTGACCACACGCCATACAACCACTGTGGAAATATCGACCGGATTTCCATCCCGATCATTCACTTTAGAAGGTTTTCCTGCCGAACGGCTTTTTGCCTGAATAATTTTTCCGGTTGCTGGATCTTTCTGCTCCGGAGTCGAAATTGATCCGGTTTCAAAATTACGAATCCTCAAAGAGATTTTGTGTTTGGAGAAAAATGGGTTGACCCAAAAAAAGCCAGAGTGCATCACTGACCCTTTATACTCACCAAACAACAACAAAACTCGTGCCTGATTCGGGGCAACCGCCATGCATCCAAACAAGCCAATAATACAGGCCGGCAATAAAAAAAACGCCAACACGCCTAGCAGGCCGCTCTCGGTAGCAACCGCAGCCACGAACAAGAACACAGCCAACAACAACCCGCATAGACAAACAGCCAGTGGATTCCAACCTGATATCGGGTCATAAAGTTTCTCTTCAGCCATCATATTTCTCCCTAATTCCGACATGTTTT
>JAJDEK010000324.1 GCA_029259875.1 Planctomycetaceae bacterium | reverse complement strand
GACCAGAGTCCACGAAAAAATAGTGTTCCAAAGTCATGTGAAATCAAGTTTTTCGTACGATGGTCATGAGAACTTCCTGACTGTGAAGCAATACCGGCATAACGGAGTGAAGATTGTTCTGCACGAAAGCTACTCCTTAGTGCCAACCAGATTCCTGGAATAAAAATGTAGATAAAACCTACAAGAGCCAGTATGTTCCCAGAGAAAAATATTAAGGCAGGACCGATAAAAATAAGTGCTCGGTCGAACAAACAGCGGAAGATTAAGGGGATCAATTGTGGGTCAAATTGATGCCTCAAACTGCGAAACCCTTGTTGATTACCAAAAGTATACAAAGCAGTATTCCAGGTGAGAATCACACCCAATGGCGAAGTTGCGAAATAGGCAACTGTAATAGCAGTACTGAGATTGACAAGAAAATAGTAACTGAGAATATAGACCAGTGCGCAGGCAGGGATGGCGAACAAAGCCCAGAGTTTTAAAATTGAGATCAGAAAACGACCATAAAACATAATCGCCAGATCCAAACACTTGACTGATTTCCGGGGAACCAGAGCAATATTGACATGGTCAAATCTCATGACTTCCGTCCCCCATTGAACCCAACTTCAGTAGGTTTGCTTCGTTCCTTTTTTCTGACTGGCAATGGTTGAGTATCTGCTTGTAACCCTGCAAATCCCAGGTAAATGAAAACAAGAATCCAAAGACCGCTACCAACAACGTATTTCACGAGATTCGGAATACTCGAAGGAGACCAGAACGCTTCAATCAATGCAGCCACAACCAGCATGACAGCGGCTCCCCCTGCGATTTGAACTGCTTCGAGTCCTCGGACTTGTAGTGATTGAAAACGGGTTCTTTGGCCAGGATGAATGAGGGCATTACCCAACATCAATCCAGCTCCTCCAGCTACGGCAATGGCTGTCAGTTCAAATGAACCATGTGAGATGACAAAACTCAAAAAGCGTTCTCCATTTCCCTGGCTCACAATGTAACCAGAAACAGCTCCCAGAAAGATACCGTTGAATAACAGAGTGTAAATAGTCCCAATTCCCAGCAGGATTCCCAGTGCAAAACACTGTAAGGCAATACCTACGTTATGATTAATATAAAATCCTGCCATCGATGCCCTTTGATCACCGAAAGTGGATTCCTTAGATAAAAAAGCGTCTTCTTCATCGGTTATTTTTTCTTCTTCCTTATTTAGCGGGCTCTCTTCTCCATACATCAGATCGAAGTTAGCCATCAATTCTTCTGGAATCACTCGAGTTGCCAGACTGGGATTATTCTGGACTACGTACCAACTGATTCCCAAGGGTAAAAAAAACAAGAGGCATGCAGTGAGAAAGTAGCCAATGTTAGCCCGAAAGAGTTGAGGAAAACCAACCGCGAGATAATGGTACACTCCTGCCAAATTAGCGGGTGGTGCACCATAAAACAGGTTATGCCCACGGGCGACCAGATCGTTTAAGTAGGAAATTAAATCATGCCCCCAACCACGAGAGCGAATGGTAGCTAAATCGTTAGAGACTTCTCGCAAGAGTTGAGAATATTTCGAAATTTCTTCTGCGGGTAGTCTGGCAAACGAGTTCCTGCGTACATCCATTAGAAAATCTTCAAACTGTTTCCAATGCGGTTGACGTTGTTGAATAAATTTATGTTTATTCAAGACTCACCTCCACAGTTTGCTTTCGAGGATGACTGGAAACAGCGAACTCATCCTCTTCTTGAGGATGAGTAAAACTAAATGTTTTATAGACTGATGCAAGAAATGCCATGGGGTATTGTTTCACTTTTTGGGGATCGCCCGAATAGTTTAACCGCTGTGCTAAGTTGTTAGCTAAAATACCAGCCAATGCATGTCCACGTTCGTATGTGAGTACATGTCGACGTCCCATAAATTCATCAATGAGAGAGAGAACTTCGTCGCGTGGTACAAAACTACCGATATCATTTTTATTCAGAGGTTGAATTTTATTGAGTATCACAGGCTTTCTGGGCAGATGTAGCGAACGTTCTTGGATAACGACGGTTCCTGCAACGAGATCGCCTAGTCTTTGAAAGCGTCGTGTCAGGAGCATGGTTGTGATACCAATTCCATAAAAAATAATTGCATCGGCACTTCGAACAAGGTTTCGCAATAAAGCTGGCCAGAACGTAATAGGATATCCACCGTCACGAATCACACGTAAGCCACAAACGTGTTTACCAATGGATTGTCCTTTGAAAAATCCTTCCGAAATTGTATAGTAACCCCAGGTATTCAAAAACATGATAACTAGAAAAATTCCAATAGCCGTTCCCGGTAATACAATGCCGACCATGTTTATAACCATCCACGCTCCGAACAAAATAGCTAAGCGAATTGCCAGGTCGATCATGTAAGCGATATAGCGTTGAGCGGGGCCGGCAAGTTGATAGGTCAAAACGACGTTTTCTGGCGTTTCAATTTGCATTTCCAAACTGAGAACTTCACGCTGGGCTGAAAAATTCTGCTGAGGAAAATTAACAGAATTTGTAGCCGTTTCATCGCTGTTTAGTGTAGATGTCATGAAACGCTAATGCTGGAATAGACAGGGAAGTTTCGAGGCACAAAGCACTTAAGGTGCTAACACTTATGCTACTTATTATAGACCAATTGCCGTTTTTGTTTCTATACTCACATGATTTTTTATGAAATCTCTATTTCATCATTTTCTAACGGTCACATAACAGGATATAATTTGAATGTACCCGCCGGAAAACCAATGAAGTATCATTCAGATCGATAGCCACCGTTTCTCATGCGATGCAACCCAAGCTCGTTTGTAAAGAATTTCCTACAAATTCACAGAAATCGATGATACTTTTCATAATACGAAACAGAATCAATTGAGAGTAAGGATTACCTAATGCGAATTAATCGACGAATATTGAGTGTTACCAGTCTGTGTGCCCTCATTCTAGCGAGTCTATTTTCAATTACTTATGCAGAATCGCCTGCTGTAAATGAAATCAATTTGCAAAAATTGAAAACGACACAGATGAAGGGGATCAATTTTCTGAAGAACAGTCAATTGGATGACGGTCTGTGGACGACAGAAACGGTACCTGGAATTAGTGCACTCGTAACAACTGCGTTATTAGAAAGTGGAGTACCTGCAAGTGATCCTGTTGTTGCCAAAGCACTCAAGCGTCTGGAAGAATTTGTTAAGAAGGATGGCGGCATCTATTATGCGAAAAGTAATCACCGCAACTACGAGACCTGTATTTCGATCATGGCATTTAGTGCTGCCAATCAGAATGGGCGTTACAATACAATAATTAAAAACGCAGAAATGTTTTTACGGGGGTTGCAATGGGATGAAGGAGAAGGGATAGAATCTTCAGATACCGCCTTTGGTGGCGCCGGCTATGGGAAACATCAGCGGCCAGATCTTTCAAACACACAGTATCTCATTGAAGCATTGCGAAAAGCTGGTGTAAAATCAGACGACCCTGCAATTCAGAAAGCATTAGTTTTTGTTTCACGAACACAAAATCTGGAATCGGAACACAATACGACTCCCTTTTCATCCAAAGTGAATGATGGTGGTTTCTATTATACACCTGCTGCCGGTGGAACCTCACAGGCAGGTAAGACTCCCGATGGTGGTCTTCGGTCTTATGGTAGTATGACATATGCTGGCCTTAAAAGCATGATCTATGCTGGCGTGGATAAGAGTGACAAACGGGTCAAGGCGGCGAACGAGTGGATTCGTCGTCACTATTCCTTGAAGGAAAATCCGGGCATGGGACAGATGGGGCTTTATTATTACTTCCATACCTTTGCCAAAGCTTTAGATACGATGCAAGTCAAGCAATTTAAGGATGCAGAAGGTCGTGTCCATAATTGGCGTGCAGAACTGATTGATCAGCTAGAGAAACTCCAGCAGGAGAATGGCAGTTGGACTAACAAGGCAGAACGTTGGTACGAAGCAGACCCCAATCTCGCGACCGCTTATGCCTTGTTAGCATTGGCGCATTGCCAGCCCAGTAAATAGAAACAGAAAGAGTTACATCCTGTTTTTGTTGCTTAGGAATGGAACGGGGGTATCTCGACGGTATTCGTTCCGTCGATCATGCCTGCGACGTATTGCGAGACATGATTGATAATTTCGTCAATCATAATTTGACCCGCTTCTGCGGTGGCTTCCAATGGCTCTTGGTCTGTTTGATCATGCATCGCATCCTGACGTACATTTTCTGGAAATGCGGCGAGCGCAAATGCTGTCTCAAATTCTTGCGCATGTCCTGGAAAGCGTTTTGTTTTTAAATTTGCTGTGGCAACTTCCTCAGGTAATAGATTCCAGTACGATTCAAAATGTAGATTGATCTCAAGTCGTTGTTGAAATTGTCCCCACATACCCAAACAGGGGGCAATATTCCCACCATGA
>JAJDEK010000323.1 GCA_029259875.1 Planctomycetaceae bacterium | reverse complement strand
AGCCTGGATTGACGAAAACAAAGAGCTACCTCTGCAAGAACGTTTGCAAGATGCCGCTGCTGTTTTGAGTGGGACTATGTTGATGGCCTCTTCCATTAGTGGATCGGGACCAGACACTCATTCCAGTGAAATCAGCTTAACGTCACTCCTTCCCAAAGTAGCCCGCCAGCGTGATGACTATTACAATCGACTATTGGCTTCCGCTTCCGGACAACGTGCAGAACGGCTTCTGAAAGAAGCAGAACAGTCACAACAACCCTTTGGGCATATTCGTCATTATTTGAATTTACATCTGGCACGTTACGGAGCACAACAGGTACAACATCGTCAACTTTCTCGAATTTATGCACGCATGGGATTCTCAACAGCGGCCCGCTGTGAAGCTGCAGTAATTCCATGCACTTCAGTTCGATTCGAGTGTGAAATCCAATGGAGGGTGACTATGGTCCACCTTCATTTAGAACGCTATGAATTGGATCAGGCCTGGAATCTCATTCCTGAAATAGAAGAATATTTAACGAGAGGTATCGAAAGCGGTGCATTGATTGACCCTTGGAATATCTTAGGATTTCAAGGTTTGTTTCCGCTTTTCATTTCCCGTGAAGACAGCATCCCTGACCAACGTAGCGAAGTGCTCCTCGATCTGATGGAAGAAATCTTTTCTGCTTATTCAGCAACGCTCAGTGAAGCAGCCGCACAAGGAAACAATAAACTCAAACTCCAAATTTCTGACCGTTTTCAAAAACTCGCAGAGAAATGGGATCGCTACGCCACGACTACTGTGGAAGATTTACCTCAGGTCAATGGTCAGGACTCCTTCGAATCAGCGGCACATGTCTCACAAATCCTGACTGAGTGGAAAAATGGAGGAGAATCAGTCGGAGACATTTCATTCTGGAGACAACACGTCGACCGTTTCGAATCGGCAAAAGCATATGCATTAACAGTTGATGCACTCCTACAAAAACGAGATCATGTGGCTGCCATCGGACTCATCATGCAATGGCTCAGTCAAGTTGATCAGACAGGACTTGAATCGGGACCTTATTCGATTCATGTAGTATTGTTACAATGGATGCGCCAACTCACATCCACCCTCGATCCCAACACGATCGAAGCAAACAGTCATTCCATTCGTAAGATGTTCGATTATCTGGAAGCCAATGCTGCTGAATATTGGACGGTACCTCATTTTGAAGCAGTCTTACCTGTTCCTGAAAAAGAAATTGAAGATCCCTTCGAAGATGATCTGGAAGAACCAGACGAAGAAGATTCCTTGTTCGGTGCCGCTTATGAAAATGTAACGTTTCGCGACAGTGCAGATGATGGAGTCCAAGGTGAGATGATGGACTCCGGGTACTCATCTAGTAATTCTGAAATCGAATCTATCAATCGGCAACTTGAGCCACGGCTCAAATTTTTGAATACGCTTTCGCAACTCTGGCAAATATCGGCTGCCTTTTTCTGTGAAACAGAAATTGTGCTGCATGGACAAGAAACTGATACATCTCAACCCACAAAACAAGCACCCTCATTTGATCTGGAAACTAAACAGTCGATTGAAGGCTGGATTCAACATACCGAGCACTTACAACAGGAATTAGTAGTTCTACTCAACTCGATTTGGAATTATCAAATTCCCAAACCTAGTGGAGATCACGATTCCAATATTGAATACGATCTACAACTTCAGACAAAATTTTATTTGATGCATGCCATCATTATCACAACGGTCAATTGTCGTTCCGCACGGTTGATGCTGCTTTCCACGATCCCACAGTCTGATTCAGAACCAAAGCTTACGGAAAATGAGAAATTATTGGTTCCCATCTATCGCGGAGTCCTCACGCGCGATATTGATCTGGTGCGAAAAGAATTCCCCACACTTTTGACTAACCTCGCAGAAACCCCCCTGCTTTACACCCCCCTTGATCAGGGTGGAAAACCGAATGTGGTGCTGAAGGTTCGGTCATTACAAATGGTTCTGCGTTTTCTACTTTCACAGTTACCCAGTCTCGGAATGTTACGTGAAACCTGGCAATTATTAAAAACCGTATACCGTATGGAGCGCTGCTCACGCCCTGAAGGTATTGCCGTTAGTGAATTTGATCGCCTGTTTCGAACCGCATTGCGGAGTTCCCTCTCGGCAATTATTCGATCATCACATACCTGGGACTCTGAGCAACTGGATGATGAAAAACTGATCGACATTGCAGGAAAACTCGTCGAGAAATATCGAGAACAATGGCTCAAACATAGTCGTACAATGAGACTCTCTAGTGCAGAAGCATTAAATCAGGAATTTGTTTGGATGGAAGTAAAACAGTTCATCCAACAGTATGGAGCAGAACTGTTCCACGCCCAATATTTGACGCTGGGAAATCTGCGGGCTATTTTACACAACGGAATCGAACAGTACGTGAATTATCTGGCGGAGTATCAGGAACCTGCTCGACCGATCACTCTGCTCACTGATCTTGAAGAGGGAGATATTGACATGGATGAAGCAGTCTCCAACCTCAAGATCATCTTCGATTCAGTAGTTGATAAATTTGATCGGTTCGTGGAATACAATAGCACAACCACTCAATCAGACTACGGCGAAATGTTTTATTGTTTGTTAGACTTTTTGCGTATCGAAGCCGCTTATGAGCGCGATGACTGGAAAATGGTTCCCTTGCTGATCGCCCATAAAGTTCTGGCCCAACAGGACCGCAACGAATCAGCATTGATTTGGGAAGCTGTCTTTGAAGCAAACTCTGAAGAGATGGCGAAAAAACATCTAAAAAAGCTGAAACAAACAGAATCGGAATACAAAATCAATCTGCCGTTGATCTCAGATCACCTGAATGAACGTTTTGTCAAGCCGCTGGCGGTAAACCGCATGCTGGCGCTCGTCCCCCGTGCCATGAAAGATGCCCGAAATGGAAACGAAGACTCTGCTGCGTTTTCGATTCTTCGGGAAGAAATCGAGCGTTATTTGGCTTCAACCATTGGTTCAGGAATTGATGTGCCTGACTGGATGAGAAACCTGGAAGATGAAATTGATCGTCTGGACGAAAAAGTCACCAGTGAGCAATATGACATCGAAACAGAAATCAAACTGTCTCCCGTACCAATGTCGCTGGATGACATCAAGAAACAATTGAAGTTATGGAATCAACCACTGGCTCGTAGTCGGAAGAAAAAGAAGAAAGAGTAAATACGATACCCTGGTAGTCATGAGCAGTTCCCCGCAACAGTGAAACGATCACTGCTACGGGGGTGTAAACTGCTGAGAACTTAACTCATGCTAATCTTTCGGTTTGTTGAGCAGTTCTACGATTTTTGCCTGTTCATTGGGTGGAATCATTTCGTAATGACTTAGTTCAATGTCATAAGTCCCCCGCCCTCCGGTCATACTCGAAAGCGTGCGGGCATACGTCATGACTTCCGCTAAAGGAACACGAGCTTGAATAATTTCGTACCCACCGTTAGAGACTTGCATCCCTTCCATACGTCCGCGTCGACTGGAAAGGTCGCTGCTAATATCTCCTACATTTTCCTCTGGAATGAGGATTTCGATGCGAACAATCGGTTCCAGCAAAGCAGGTCGCGCTTTTTCAAATAATTCAGCAAAGCACTTACTGCCTGCAATTTTGAAAGCCGTTTCGTTACTGTCCACTGAGTGGTCTTTGCCAAAATAGACTTCGCAAATCAAGTCTTGTACCTGGCATCCAGTCACGACTCCTTGCTTCATACGTTCCCGCACACCTTTTTCAACAGCGGGAATAAACTGATTTGGAATAGAACCGCCAGAGATTCGATCAATAAATGCAAAGTTGAACTCGGGATCATAATGATATGATCGAAGATGATCAAAATTCGCTTTCGTAAAGTATTCTTCCGGATCCACATCGTGTGGCATCGGAGATATTTTGAGATGGACCTCAGCAAATTGCCCTGCCCCTCCCGATTGCTTTTTGTGTCGATAGCTACCATCCGCGGTTCCCATAATGGTCTCACGATAGGGAACTTTAGGCTGATGCGTAACTACTTCCACCTTATCACGATGCAAGAGGCGTTCCTGTACGATTTTCAAATGTAACTCGCTCATTCCCTGCATCACCATTTCATGTGTTTCTTCATCATGGACCACATGGAACGTCTGGTCTTCTTCTTCAATTTTATGCAGTGCACCAGAGATTTTTTGCTGATCATTCTGGCTCTTGGGTTCCACTGCCAAACCTACAACAGGATGAGGAAACTTAATCTCAGGTAGAAAAAGACCATCTCCATTGGCGTCTGCGGTAATCGTATCACCTAGTTTTAAGTCGTCAGCTTTTGCAACTGCGAAGATATCTCCCACGGATACTTCATCAACAGGTTCCTGTTTTCCTCCCTGCACGTCGAGCAACTGATTTAATCGGACTGATTTTCCGGTACGAACATTGACGACAGAGGAATCCTTACTCAACTTGCCAGAAAAGACTCTTAAATAACTCATTTTTGAAATGAAAGGGTCAATACGCGTTTTCACAACCTGTGCGACAAACGGTTGATCAGGAGAGGGATCCAGCATAACCGAACGGCCATCTTTGGTCTGCTCCATGCGTTTAATATCTTGCGGACATAATGTGTAATTCGACATCGCATCCATAAACTCAGCAACACCGACACCAGTTTTGGCACTCATGAATAACACGGGAATCAAAGTTCCAGCGGCCATAGCTTTGGGGATATTGGTCGACAACTCCTGAGCGCTAAGCTCTTC
>JAJDEK010000322.1 GCA_029259875.1 Planctomycetaceae bacterium | reverse complement strand
TGCCCGCCCCATTTGTGGGTCGAGTTCATAGCCGGAGAATCCAAATTTTGAATAAGCGGCTTGCGCAACTTGATTTCCTTCCAAGACTTCCAAAGTGAGTTTACAACATCCCCGTGCTTTGGCAATGGTTTCGACACGTTCGAATAATCGTCGCGACACCCCTTGTCCTCGAAAGGTTTCTGTGACAAACACATCATGAATATTCATTAATGGTTTGCAGGAAAATGTTGAAAAGCCTTCCATACAAATTGCCAATCCGACAGGTTCTTCGTCTTCAAATGCTAATACAACGACGGCTTCAGGCCGCTTCTGTAATGCGCTGGCAAGATTTTGTTGCACCTCGTCTTGTAGAGGCTTTCCGCCTCCTTCGGGACTGGATGCATAACTGTTCAACAAAAATACGACCGCGCTGGCATGTTGTGCGTTTGTCAGATCTGCTTCGAATAGTTCCATCGGCTTGTCTTTATGCTTGAATGAGATAAATTTGTGTGTGAGAGAGATCCAAATTCTATTCTAAAACTGCTATTTTAATCAGAGAGTCAGGAATAGGGGAGTCACTCGTTCCAAAGACGATCAAACCTTCTTTAATTTCTACTTGCACTCATGAATCAACTTTGGGCTTGATACGAAAATCGATCAATGAAAATTCTCCCTGTTCTGGACATTCTCAATCAAACGGTCGTTCGCGGGGTCGCCGGTCAACGAGACACTTATCAACCAATTCAGAGTCGTTTGACAGCGTCCAGTCAGCCGATTGATATCGCACGTGCCTTACGCGATGAGTTTCAAATCTCTGAATTCTATGTTGCTGATCTGGATGCAATTTTGCATGAAAAACTTAATCTGAATCTTTACCAAAGTTTGCTTGATGAAGGGTTCACCTTTCTGCTGGACTGTGGTCTGCGACGTGCCGTTGGTGGCCAACCACTCGCTTCAATGTCAGGGATTTCTCTTGTGGCTGGTCTGGAAACGTTGGTTGCACCACAAGAGTTGGGTCAACTGGTTGAGCAGTGGGGGGCGCAACAGACTGTGTTTAGTCTTGATCTGAAACAGGGGAAGCCCCTCGTCAGCGATGCACCTCAGAACGAGTTTGCGTTAATCAAAGATCCGTTGGAAATCGCAGAGTTGAGCATCAGGCAGGGAATCCAGCAAATGATCTTGCTGGATCTGGCACAAGTCGGGACAGGGAGGGGAACGGGAACAGAGGAACTCTGTCGCACTTTACGAAGTCACTATCCGGAACTGCAATTAATTACCGGCGGAGGGATTCAAAACCAAGATGATCTCATCGCGCAGGCAGAATTTGGTGCGGATGCGGTCCTGGTTGCGTCTGCATTACACGATGGTCGAATCGGGAGAGAAGCGGTTCTCTCCCTGTTGTGACCAATGTTTATTTCAATAGGCCAGGTAGTGCTTTTTTGAGATCTGACACGGTCGTACTTCGGTTGACAACCTTACCGGATTTATCGACCAAGAACATTGTTGGCAGAGAGATGACTCCAAAATCACGAGCGGGAGCGCTTTCCAGCCCACCCTGTTCATGAATATGAGCCCAGGTAATCTTGTGCTGTTTGATGTATTTTTCAGCCAAACCTGCTGTTGCATCGAGATTAACTCCCAACACATCAAATCCCTGACTATGGTATTTCTTATAAATTTCCTGAATTTGCGGCAGATCTTCTGTGCATGGTTTACACCAACTCGACCAGAAAATAACCAGCAGCGCTTTACCACGATACTGCTTGGCATCAATACTGCCTCCTGCCAACGAGGTTCCCGCTAATTCGAGTTCTTTGCCTGGTAGATTCATGCGACGTAACGCACCCGCGCCCCGTGTACCGGCCTCCGAAGTCCCATGATTTTCCACCAGCTTGGTGTACCATTTTTTGGATTCGGCTACTTTCCCGCTGAACTCCTGCGTGACCGCCAATTGTAACATGGCTTCTGCTGAATCGTCTGAATTCGGATATTTCTTGATAAAGTCTTCTAACTGACTCAGCCACCAGCCTTGTACATCGCGGAGTTTATCACTTTGTGTTGATTGTAACTGTGAACTGTAATCAGCCAGCAAAGTACGGTAAGTGACATAAGCCACCAAATCCCGGTCCTGAGATTTTTTCTGGAGCTCGTCTCTAATCTTCTGTAACTGTTTTAACCCATCTCGATAACCAACTGTTTGGACGGCTGCCGCCAGACCATCTACCATCTGTCGGATCCACTGTGCACGTTCGTCTTCATTTTTGGAGGCGGCAATCAGTTTCTCAATGATCACAACACGATCTGCGTTGTATTTTGAAATCGCCTTGGGGCCTTTTTCTGGGGTGGGACTGTTTTGGTCCAGCTTTTGTAGTTCATCCAATAATGACTGCATCTCTTTGGAAAGTCCGACTGTCGAATTGGTGGGCAGGGCGGAGTTTCCGGCGACCGGTTGCATCAGGATTCCACCTTCGGTTACCTGCATCGATTCCCCTTCAATTGGGAGGGGAACCTGAGTCAGTCTCCAGTTACTTCCGACTCGGATTAGCTCGCCAAATTGAATTAAGCCACTTTTACCCTTGGTATCAACAATGGCCATCACATTTTCGAAGACATGTAAGTCTTTATCTGTTTTACTGTCGTCAGCCGGAATCAATCCGGGCATGGAACCATCGAAGCGAACCCAAATCGTATCAGGAGTAATCATTTTGGTTTTGGAAAGCATTGTAGACAGGCCTTGCTTAGACCCCTTCACAGATTCACGAATTTTATCTGAAAAGGGATTTTTGATTCCTGATTGGGAAAGCTCTTCATCAGTGATCATCAGCGTTTTGAATGCATTCGCGTCATTCTTTGCTAAGGCAGCAACCGCGACTTTGGTGACTTCTTCGGCTGAGATCATTTTCCATTCATCGATCTCGCCATTTTCATCGTTATCAAGGCCCCAACGTGTTCCCGCTAGATTCATCCAGCGCGAGCTATCTACTTTGTTATTAAAGTTGGAATCGATATCGCGGTATACTTCCAGACCGCGATTGTAGTATCGCCACTGATCGACAACATTATCGCCGTTAGTATCAACGAAACGTCTTAATATCTGTCCATTCGGACCATAGACAATCCATCCCGAACTCTTTTTGCCTTGCTCAACTTCGACCTTACAACGGCCATAATCCGACTTAGCCGGGATTTCAATTTCGACGTCTTTCTGAATTGGCTTGAACGTTAGTGCCAACTCTACAGACGGGGCATCCGCTGCCGACAATGAGTCGGAAAGAGAAATGAGAAACGCGAATACTGTAAAAAATGAGATTCGACCAATAGACATATCACGAGGCTCCGATTCCGCTGGCACGCATACTTTAAACAACTAAAAACTGACAGTGTCGGGATTTTAGTAGAAAACATAGGAATTGGTCATCATCAATTTTTGTAATTCTCTTGAATCACGTCTGAAGCTCAATAATGGCTTGAATTAGTTCATCAAGAGGCCTGCGTAACCGACGACACGCGATCGATCTCCCGTAATATCCCCGGAAGTTGCATAAGCAACTTGTTCTATATGTCTCAGATTGCCCATTTTTTGCAATGTTTTCATCACAATGACAGCAGGCAAGACGCCACACATAGAAATATGTTGTTCATTCACTGTTTTGAGTAATCCTTCAGGATCCAGAGCAATCATCTTCTCTAAAGCCAGTTCATCTAATCGACGGTTTTCCTCATCTGTCCCAAAGTGGTTCATATCGCTGGAAATTAGCAAGAGAGGTGGCTCATCTAATTCCTGAATGACATTGGCTAACCCTTCAGCAAATTGTTCGCAGCGATTCAAGTTACCACCACCAATGGCGATTCCCACGACATGCGCATCGGGAGCCAAACGTTTAATTAACGGCAATTCGACTTCAATTGCGTGTTCTTTTTGATGAGCTACCGCATCCAGTTCCAGACCGGGAATATGTTCAACCAGCTTTTTAGCCAGATCGACGTCTGATTTGAGATTTCCATTTGGCAGTTCCCATATCTGATGAGGGGCGACCGCCCATTCGACTCCCGCACGAGTGTGTTTCGGGCCAATGACGATAATTGTGGATGGTAATTCAATCCGTTTTAATACATCTGCGGCGATTTTTCCAGAATACATCCAACCAGCGTGAGGGACCATCGCTGCAGCCCAGCGTTCTGGCTTTCCTGCTTCATGGAATAAGTCATCCAGTTGTGCTTCGACAGTACCTGGATCCGAAGGATAAAATGTACCTGCGACGCCGGTCGGCCTGGTTTCTGGTCCCAATTCTGCGCGAGGCCGATTGACGATTTGAAAACGAGTCGCAGCCGTCTGTACCGCCAGGCTGAAGACTTGGGCAGATTCCGGTTGAGTTACTCCTGATGCCTGTTGTGCTTGCTCAACTAACTGCACTGCTTCCATTTCGCGTTCGAAGAACCAGCCTGTTTTCTGTCCTTCTATCAGCAATAAACTACGATTCTTGAAATCAAAATTTGAGAAATCCACTTTTTCAACAGTTCCGTGCATCGCTGGGTCTGTCGCAAGAACTAGTTTGATCTGAAACTCACCCGCACGAAGGTTTTGTTGTGTCACAATTTGAGCCAGTTGTTGACAGAGCGAGAAAACCGTTGATTGCATAGGAAACGATTGTTTCAGTGTCCACTTTGATAGAACAAGCTCTTTGTCTGATTCCGTTTCCGTCAATAACAACGCGACTCCCTGAATATTGGCATCTGAAACGGCGGGACAGTAGTAAGAGGGAACTTGTCCTTTCATTAAGGCTTCAATCGTCGACTGTATGTATTGAAGATATTGAGCAAATTCGCGTGGTCCCAAAATTTGCTGCATGGGAATTTCGACGGGCTCTGAACTCATCTCTGATAACTTTGCTGAGCAGGAAACTCCTTGATACCGAAATAATTTGGTTTCCTGTTCTTTCCATGCTGTGGGGGGGAGACCTGCTTTAATACAGGTTTGATTAAGGAACTCTTCTGCTTCCCATCCGTGATCGATGGGAACGCCAGGCAGTAATAAACCACTGCGTCCCTGCGCATGAATCTGCAAGCCATGCAGGCCAACAGTGACCGCATTGATCCGGTTTGTCCCTTGTTCCTGGACTTCTTCCAGTTCGGATAACAGCCAGACTTCCAGATCGAGTTGAGATAATTCACTGGAAGAAATCGGAGGAAAACGGGGGTCATCTTTGGCAGCACGAATTGCCGCTTGTTGCAATGCCTGCCCGAGTGGCGCCGGTTGTCCAAAGGTTCCACAACAGGAACGCAATTGACCTTGTCGCTTTAAACTTACAAAGGCACCGTTGACAATCATCTCTTCTAACTCACCCAGTGAGACATCTTCGGGCCTGCTATTCGTTGTGGTACCCACCACAACGGAAGTCGCTTTCTGCAGCAGTTTCTGTTCGTGCTCGGTATTGAGTTCAATGTTTTGGGGCGAGATATTACCCTGCATCGTGGAAGAACCTTTCTGAAGATCGATCTTTTGAGAGTGAGTGCGGGAATTCTTTGTCAAAACTTCTTGAATATTTACGGGCAGTCTCTTTTGTCCCCAGGTTCCTGGTTGATCGTCAAAATGACCGGCAATCTGAGTACCACAAGAATCACAATTGTTTTGATTGAGAGCATATTTCCCCAATTGATACCAGTTGCGTTCGATAAGTGTCTGCTGACAATTGGGGCAATAAGTACTCTGCCGCGTTACATCGTTGACATTTCCTGTATAGACATATTTGAGACCTGCTTTCAGAGCAATGTCTCTGGCGCGGACCAGAGTCTCGGGAGGAGTCGCTCCTCGATCGAGCATACGGAAATCCGGATGAAAGGCGGAAAAATGAAGAGGTACTTCATCGCCAATTTCATTTAGAATCCAGTCACACATTTGTTGAAATTCGCTGTCACCATCGTTGGCTTGTGGAATGACTAGATTCGTGATTTCGAACCAGACATCTGTTTCCTGTTTGAGCCAGCGTAACGTATCC
>JAJDEK010000321.1 GCA_029259875.1 Planctomycetaceae bacterium | reverse complement strand
TGCGAAGTTAGGAATGTCCAATCCATAAGCCAGTTGTCCAAAAATAATCTGCTCACCATCTTGTGGGCCGTTAAAATCGATGAGAGACCGATACATGGTTGAGTAACAACCCGGTGCCGCACATTTGACGCGATCATCAAGGGCCATCAAATAACTGGTGAGCGTCCCCCCACCCGAGTTCCCTGCACAACCAATTTGTTTTGGATCAATGTCTGGACGACTGACCAAATAATCAATGCTGCGCATTCCATCCCAAATGCGATATCGGGAAGTGTTACTTCCCAGAGGGATCGAGCTTGCCGATACCAGTGTGTGCTCTGCAGTGCAATAAAACTGAACTTGAGGATGAGGCGGACGATACCGTTTTGTACCTCGGAAAAATTCGTTGGGCTGTTTGGAAAGAACCTGATAGCGTTCTCCTTGACCGATGGGGTCATAGCACATCGCTGCCATCCCGTTTTGAGCGAGTAGCATACAGACTCGTTGATAACGGTCATCGGCTTTCCCATCATGACTATGTCCGCAAGGAATGAGCACACCGGGATAGGGAGGTTTTGTCGTAGGTAGATACAGATTGGCGGTCACATGATGGCCAGGCCAGCTTTCGTAAATCACATTTTCGACTCGAAAGCCTTTTCCCTTCAACCGACCAATGATGCGCGGATTCAAAGGTGTGCGTTCGGGAAAGCCTCCGATTTGTTTTCGAAAGAATTCTCTCATTCGCTTTTGATAGGCCACGCAATCTGCGGGCGTCTTCAAGGCCTCGTATGCGGCTTGGCGTTTGGCGGAGGCGGCATAACTCTGCTGCTGTAACGCGTGATAGACATGCCCGACCTCACCTGCTTTTCCAGTAGCGGAGGGAAGGACATTCAGATCTTCGGCAGCCTCGGTCCAGGTAGAGACTGAGACAACCGAACAAAGCATGATCATCTTAAAAAGTGAATTCATCGAGTGAGCCTTCACAGCAGATATTTCAGGTGGGTTGTGTTGCAAGGTGGGAGTTTTTGTCTAATTTGGTTTACAGAATTACCAAAGGGAAGACTACAACTAGGAAATAAATTAACAATATTTATTATTATACTCATAAGACTACCCTAACACAAACAATAGTTGGAATTGAGGCGCTGAAATCTCAAAGTTGAAAATGGCGAGCTGACAAGCATTGGAATCTTGATAAGGATTCCGGGGCTGTTACAGACGCCAAGGGGCTATGGGCGACCTACCTTTTTTATCACCTTTGGCATTTCGTGACTCAAGCAAGCTGATAAGCTACCTTCCCTGTCCGGCAACAGTGCACACCCATTCGAGACACATTGCCAGATTCTGATTAGGTGGTCCCTTCAACGTCGCCTGCACCAGTGCGATATTGGACTAGCGAATCATAGGATGATCAATCCAGGGACTCTGAAGTTTTTTATGGGTGATCTGTTTTGGGTATGTTAATCGAGACAGAATCGTTCGGACTATGTGATATCTGGCTTTGAGTGCAGGCAGAGCAAGGTAAACATTTTTGGTTACCAGTCGATTCTTGTGCATTTTGGCTTTAATACAATTAGCTTGAAGGAATCGTCCGACTTTCTTGAGAGTAACATCGACAGACTTACTGCTTTTGCATTATTCTATGCCTGACACCTCGGAATCCGCGGGTCACTGCTTTCTATCGACTCATTCTCAACCAGTGTTATTTTCACATCAGGACAAACCTTGCCATGAATTCAGGACGGTCAACACAGGGAAGCACGATTCAGAAAAAAGGGACATTGCTGATTGAGGATCCGCTTTTAAATAAGGGGACCGCATTCACCGAACAGGAGCGAAGTGAGTATGGACTACTGGGACTGTTGCCTCCGCACGTTGATACGCTCGAAGAGCAAGTTGAGCGGTCGTATGAAGCGTTTTGTGATTTCCAAGAAAATATTGAGAAGCACATTTATCTCAGGCAGCTTCAGGATGAAAACGAAACCTTGTTCTACCGCTTGATGCTGGAACATATCACTGAGATGATGCCCATTGTTTATACTCCCGTTGTTGGATTGGCCTGCCAGCGTTTTAGCCATATCTATCGACGCCCTCGTGGAATTTTCATTTCCTATCCCGAACGTGATTCCATGGATGCGATCTTTGAAAATGTTCAACATGATGTCGACGTCATCGTGGTGACGGACGGCGAACGCATTCTTGGTCTCGGCGATCAGGGAGTTGGAGGTATGGGGATTCCGATTGGAAAGTTAGCGTTGTACACCTTATGTGGCGGGATCGATCCTGCCAAAACGCTTCCCATTGTTCTGGATCTCGGAACGAATAATCAGGAACGATTAGACGACCCGCGCTATATCGGTTGGCGAAAAAACCGGATTAAAGGCGCTGAGTACGATGCCTTTATTGCGCAATTTGTGGATGCCGTCAAGAAGCGGTTTCCCAATGTGCTTTTGCAGTGGGAAGATTTTGCGTCAGTCGATGCCGAGCGGATAATCGATAAATATCGTGATGATCTTTGTACGTTTAATGATGATATCCAGGGAACGGCGGCTGTTACGACGGGAACGATCCTGGCTGCGATTGCTGCCTCCGGGGGCGACTTGAAAGACCAGCAAATTGTTATGTTGGGAGCAGGCTCCGCTGGCGTGGGGATCTGTTTGCAAGTAAAACAGGCCATGCTACTTTCCGGGATGAGTGAACCGGAAGCCCGTTCGCATTTCTATGTGATTGACCGTGATGGTTTGTTACATTCAGGGCGAACGGATCTGGACGAACTGCATCAACAATTGGCGCAGTCACCTGAAAACCTGAATGGCTGGGACTGCGATGTATCGGGGGCGATCTCTTTTGCTGATGTGGTTCGCAACAGTAAGCCGGGTGTACTCATCGGCGCGACCGGGCAAACAGGTGCCTTTTCCGAAGAGATCATTCGTGAAATGGCAAAACATGTGGAACGGCCTGTGATCTTTCCGCTTTCCAACCCGACTTCGCGGGCAGAAGCGACTCCCACTGATCTATTGAAGTGGACCGACGGTAAGGCAGTGATTGCCACTGGAAGTCCCTTTGATCCTGTTGAGTATAATGGGGTCACTCATGCAATCGCACAATGTAACAATAGTTATATTTTCCCTGCGATGGGGCTGGGCATTATGGCATCGCGGGCACGACGCGTCACCGATTCCATGTTTATGGCGGCAGCGTTTGCACTCAAAGAAACTTCTCCGGCTCTGAAAGATCCCGCTGCATCGCTACTCCCTTCATTGAAAATTATTCGTGAAGTGGGGCGCCATATTGCGAAAGCCGTCGCCGCGGCGGCGATTGAAGCGGGTGTGGCAGACTCAGTCACTCCCGATGAAATTGATCAGCGGATTGAGCAAACCATGTGGAAACCAGAGTACTAATATAACAAGTCATGTTGCATCCCAGGATGATACGCGCAGTAATTGATATAAGGAAATTTCATGTCTGATCATTGCACCACCACAGTTGGTTCTTATCTTGCTTCACGGTTGGAAGAAATCGGTTTACAACACTATTTTGCCGTTCCCGGAGACTATAACCTTGTCTTGCTGGATAAGTTACTCGAAAACAAAAAAATGAAGATGATTTCCTGCTGCAATGAATTAAACGCAGGTTATGCGGCAGACGGTTATGCGCGGGCCACGGGTGGCGCCAGTGCCGTCTTTGTCACTTATAGCGTGGGAGGTTTGAGTCTACTTAACGCAATCGGGGGGGCGTATGCAGAAGACCTGCCTGTGATCGCCGTCTCTGGTGGACCGAATACCAATTCCGAAGCGGAATTTGAAATGTTACATCACACGCTGGGGACACTCGATTATGATTATCAACGTGAAATCTTCTCAAAAGTGACTGCTGAAGCGGTTACAATCCATGATCCCAGAGAAGCACCAGCGCAAATTGATCATGCTATTCAAACGGCGCTCCGTTTTCGAAAGCCAGTTTATATCGAAATTGCCTGCAACATTGCTTCTGCCGTGACTGCGCAACCAACTGAGCGCGCATTTGGAGGACCGACGGCCAGTGATCCGCTGTCGTTAAACGCTGCCGTCGAGCACGCGGCAGAATTGCTCAACGCGGCAGTCAAACCTGTTTTGGTTACAGGTGTGAAACTGCGTTCTTTCGGAGCCGAAGAAAATTTTCATAAACTGGCGGATGCCTCTGGCTATGCCATCGCCACAATGCCTAATGCTAAAGGATTTTTTGACGAACAGCATTCGAACTACATCGGAATCTATTGGGGTCCCGTAGGTTCACCCGGTTGTGGAGAAATCGTGGATTCGGCTGATCTCTGTCTGTTTGCCGGTCCCACGTTTACTGACTACACCACCACAGGGCATGCGGCTTTGATAAATCCGACACAAGTCATTCAAGCCTTGCCTAATAGTGTGGTGTTCCCAGACCGTACTTTTAGCAATGTGAAATTAGCAGATTTTCTTGAGTCACTTTCCACAAAGTTGAAACCGAATGATGCTTCTTTAGTTGCGTATAAACGAATTCAAGAAGAAGTGGTGCCACTGCGTCCTGGTGCACCGGAAACACCTCTTTCCACGCGTCAACTATTTTCGCGTATTCAGCAGATGTTAGGACCAGATTCGGCAGTAATAGCAGAGACGGGGGATTCATGGTTCAACGGCATACAGCTCGATATGCCCACAGGTTCACGGTTCGAAGT
>JAJDEK010000033.1 GCA_029259875.1 Planctomycetaceae bacterium | reverse complement strand
CACTCTTGGATACCCTTAAGAATTTTAGGCTCTACAGGAGCAGAACTTTCAAAACGCGATTTCATCACCGACCGAATCCAGTCAGTGAAAGGAGCCACCGGGCTCAGCGGTATTTCGAGGTCACTAAATTCCAAATGGGTGTGTGCATTAATCAGCCCCGGAATGATGGCTGTATTTCCCAAATCAACGGCCTGGGGATGATCGCCTGCATAAACGGCGGCAATGTGCGAATCTTCCACTTCCACGACTGCTTGTTCAAGAGGCGGTCCTTCCACGGGGAAGGCCCAACGTGCTTTTAAGATCTGACGTTCCAAAGTTCTACTTTTCATAAAACGGAAACTGTGAGCGAGCAGGGAGAATATTAGCGGTATTATATCAGACCGGTTATGATTTGGAATCGGTCAGGCGGCGGTCCAATGCCAAAGGTTGAGTTGCATCAAGATCAGTCGGTGAACTCGACTGATTTTGAACCCAACGTAACAAGACAATCGCGATAGCGCCACAACTCAGCAGCAAAGGCCAGGAATACCGTAAGCCATCCGGTTCCATCCGTACAAAATACTGCAGACCATCCGTGGGAACCCACTTCTCAGGAATACGTCCTCTAACCACCGAAAGACCGTTGTACATAAAGTGAAAGACAACCCCCGGCAGCAGACTGCGGCTGTGAACGGCCATTAATCCCAGTACCAGCCCCAGCAAGGTGGCGTTGAACACCTGCTGTGGAATCATATGCATCGCGCCGAAGGTTACACTCGACAAAATAATCGCCAGCCAGACACGGCCACGACGGCCAAATCCACTTAAAATAAAACCACGAAACGCCAATTCTTCACAAACGGCAGGCGCCAAAGCAAACGCCATCAACACTAACCAGATCGGTTGTGTCGGGTCAGACATTCCCTTTAGCACTGCTACCGTGCCTGCTGGCAATGCCGGGAAAAACCAATCCAGACTCGCTGCCAACTCAAGCGATAAAGGATGTAACACGAAAGGCAAAGTAAATCCTACCACCAAAAACCCAAGGCTAGGCAAATAGAGTCGGAACGTTTTTCTGACACTAGTCGTCAGCATGATCCCCATGATCAAAGCGGGAGTCGCAATGATCGCCAGTTGTTGAATCATCAAAAGTTGCATCATGCGCAAAGGACGTTCCGCTTCGGTTGCCGCTTGAATTGCAGCACTCATACTGTTCATCACACCAAACTGTAACAACATGATGATCACAAAACAGAAACCGGCTTCGGCAAAACTTGGCAGCGAATCTTTAGTTTTTATCAGGTGCCGTAACCAGAGACCGACTTCAAATCGTTCGGCTTCACGGAACAGCACATCTTCACGCTGAAATTGATCAATGGCCCACCAGAGTGCCAACAAGCTGTATCCAATACTCGTAACTAAAACAGGAATCGCATAGACATAAAGTATCCCGGCATTGACCGACGAAAGCAGCAAGCCTTTCAAGAGTAACGCCACACCTACAACGGGCATTATACTATAAAAGGCATTGATTTCGACGGCCGGTGAGAGACAGAAAACGGTAAGACCAATCGTCACCATCAGTAACGGCGTCAGATAGTACTGACCTTCTTTACTACTGCGGGCAAATGTTGCCAACGAAAGGCACAGTGCACTAAACAAAGCCGACAGGGGAATCAGTAAAACAACAATCCAGAACAAAGCAGAATACGAGGGAAAGGATAGATCTCCAATCTTTGAGAGTGCTCCCGATCCCGCCAGATTGACCATATGCCGCCCGGTAAAACCCATACTGGCTAAATTCAATAACGCCGTCGAAACGCTAAAAATCATCACGGTCAAAAACTTGCCTAATACGATTTCCGTACGCTTGGCAGGAGAGATCAACAGTGTCTCCATCGTACCCCGCTCTTTTTCACCAGCCCCCAAGTCAATCGCCGGATAGAAAGCCCCTGTGGCCGCCATAATAATTAATAGTGCCGGAAAGAGTTTGCTCCAGAGATTTGCCGCCAATTGGTCATCTTGTGCTAAATCAATGACAATGGGATTGATGGGAGTCGGCAATGATTCGGGAAGATTGGCTCGGCTTAAGCGATCCCGCAAAATATCTTTTTCATATGCCCTCATCACTTCTTGAACTTGGCTGAAGGCGATTCTTGTTTTTTCGTCAGCGGAGTTTTCCAAATATATCGGCCGTAGAGACTCTGTTGGATCGAAATCGATCGGTTCATGCCGCGCCAGTTTTTCGCTGACCTGTTCAATTTCTTGAGAAAGCCCCTCGGGAATCAAAATCAGAACCTGAATCTGGCTTTCCGCAAACAATGCACTAAATTTTGAATTCGCGGCTTTCAGCTCCTGTTTTAGTTTTAGCCGGGCTGCTTTCTCATTTTTTGTATCGCCATCGATTTGCCTTAGTTGATTGAGCAATCCCTTTTGCTTCCCAAAAACATCCTCTAATTCGCGCGCTTGTTTGAGTAATTCTTGACGTTTCTGATTCTCGGATACATCTGCACTATCATCAGGCTTTTCAGAAGACTTTTTATCAGTAATGACTCGCAGCTTGTCTGCATCAGCAGGAATCCGAAACCAATTAGATACGAAGTGGTCTCCTTCCAATAACTGCGGATACTTTGGCAGGTCATTGGCTCCCAGGATGACAACATTACGTGGTTGTTCAGAAAACAGAATGGTCATCTGGACCATGCCGATGCCCATTGCCGGATAGAGCAATAGCGGAAGAACCGCGACCATGAACAAAGTACGCCGATCGCGCATCTGATCTCGCAATTCACGCATCAAAATAAGTTTGATATTCTTCCACTGTATCATCAGAATTATTGAGCTTTCATTGCCAGCTGGTCTTCATGCTCTTGAATTAAATTGAAGAACAATTCTTCCATATCAGACTCATGGTATTTTGCTTCCAGTTCCGGAATACTACCCATCGCCAGAATTTTTCCTTTATAAATCACAGCCACTCGATCGCATAACTTTTCGACTTCCCGCATGATGTGTGTAGAAAAAATGATGCACTTGCCTTCTTCGCGCAGCGCTTCGATGGTTTTTAAAACTGCTCGCGCAACTAGTACATCAAGGCCGGTCGTTGGCTCATCAAAAATCAGAACCGGTGGATCATGAATGATCGTTCGGGCGATGGAAACTTTTTGCTTCATGCCGGTCGACATTTTTGAGCCAAG
The DNA here is from genome assembly GCA_029259875.1 of Planctomycetaceae bacterium. Lineage (GTDB taxonomy): Bacteria > Planctomycetota > Planctomycetia > Planctomycetales > Planctomycetaceae > Gimesia. The sequence continues at coordinate 1,725 of JAJDEK010000033.1, read as the reverse complement.
CAAATCTTTGATATCTTGCATCTGTAGCGTCGTAAAAATACGATCGAGCCGCTCTTGAAGTTCTTCCTCTTCAATGTCATACAGACGACCGAAATACTCCACCATTTCCCAGGCAGTCATACGATCATAGATGCCGGTATTGCAAGACATAAAGCCAATATGAGTCCGCACATCCTGTGGCTGAGTCATCACATCGTAGCCGGCAACGGTGGCAGTGCCTCCCGTTGGCTGCAAGACCGTACTCAACATGCGAAGACAGGTCGTTTTACCGGCACCATTTGGCCCTAGTAAACCAAAAATTTCACCAGGCTGAACATCAAAGCTTACAGAATCGAGCGCAACTATACTGCCACGACGCAAATCATCGAAACTCTTGCTTAGTTGCTCGACATGAATCATAGCCGTCCATCATCCCTAATGCCTAAGAAATCAAACTATCGGCTTTCCACCAATAAACTGACTTAAGTGGCTTACTTATACGATATTGTTAATAGCAAGCATAGCCTATGGGCGCGAATCGGCTCGTTCGAGGTCTGAGCCTGAATGAATTTCTCTTAGTTGAGCACTGGCAATGGAACGTGACCTGAACCTTTGGTAGGACCATTCGAATCAGGATCATCGATATATTCATAAAAGACATTGCGTTGTCGAGGAATGTATCCCGATTCCGTAATACAATGCCGAATTGTATCCACTGTCAAATGATGCGTGGTTCCCGCCTGTGAAACCACGTTTTCTTCGATCATCAAACTTCCCATATCATTCGCACCGAAAAACAAAGCCATCTGACCTGTCTTTTCTCCCTGAGTCACCCAGGAAGACTGAATGTTAGCAAAGTTATCCAGATAGAGTCGGCTAACAGCCTGTGTTTTCAGATACTCAAAGGCTCCTGCAGGTGGCACATACTCCATATCGGTATGATCAGGCTGAAGCGTCCAGCAAATAAATGCAGAGAAACCATTAGTTTCATCTTGCAATTCACGTAGACGATCCAAGTGCTCAATACGCTCCGCTAAAGTTTCGACATGACCAAACATCATCGTCGCACTTGAGATGCCTCCCAGTTCATGCCAGACCCGATTGACCTCCAACCAGCCATCTGTCAACACTTTTCCGCGGGTGATTTTTTTTCGCACGCGATCGACCAGAATTTCTCCACCTCCACCAGGCAGACTTCCCAAGCCGGCAGCCTTCAATCGTTCAAGCACCTGCTTTAAAGACAGCTTATTGACTTTGGTGAAATGGTATATCTCAGGTGGGCTGAAACCTTGAATATTCACCGTGGGATATTTTTCGCGCAAGTCTCGCAATAGATCTTCATACCATTCCAGCTTCAGAGTCGGATGCAGACCCCCCTGTAACAGAATCTGGTCGCCGCCCAAAGCAATAGTCTCTTCAATTTTCTGATAGAGTTGCTCAGGCTTGAGGACATACACTTCCGGATCATTGGGAGTTCGATAAAAGGCACAAAAATCACAGACCGCCGAACAGGAATTCGAATAGTTAATATTGCGATCGATGTTATAAGTCCGGTAAGGCTCCGGATGCAGACGTTTTGTCACTTCATTGGCAGCCCGCCCCAAGGCAATCAGATCATGAGACTCCAGTAATTGGAGTCCCTCTTCACGATTCAAACGCTCGCCAGCAACTGCTTTATCCAGCAGAGATGCAATTTCGGAAGACAAGAGGAACCCCCTCGGGAGCTAGTCCCGTTTTAATAGCTAA
>JAJDEK010000320.1 GCA_029259875.1 Planctomycetaceae bacterium | reverse complement strand
AAACCTGATCCTTGGCGACCTCAAAAACTCAAACTAATTGTTGGAGGCTCAGACCAGTCCCGGTCCCGGTATAATTCATCCAGAAGAATTCCACTCAATACAAAAGCTTCCAGCTTGCCTTTCTACCAGACCAGAACACTTGCAGTCAGCTCAAGAGAAAACCGACTGACAATGAGTGCCCCCCATGACAATCGTCTGATCTGGTCGACACCTTTACGTTCTTCACTAGGGTCGCGTACATCAGGTTTCAACGAAAGTGAAATCGTAGGCCATAACTTAATTCTACAACACCGCAACATGTTACATTTTTACAATCTGGTCGATCAGAAGCTTATCTGGAGTAAGAAACTAGAAAAGGAGCAAAGCAGCCGTTATTACTCCAACTCCTATTCTCGGTTAAGACCTGCTCACTTAGCGAATGAAATAACGTTGTTACATCAACATCACCCTTCTATCGCGGTTCGAAAGATAGGAATGATCGCTGCTGCTAATGCCGACTACACTTGTTACTATAGCCGGCGAAAGATTGTGCTTGTCGATACCAGAACCGGAAAAGTGCGTTGGACTCACGAGAATGTCGATCAAGAAACCAGAGTCCTCGGCGATGATAGTCTGATCTATCTGGTCACACGAAACAGAGTCACCAGAAAGATCCTACGTGTGAGTGATGGCCAACAGGTAGATTTAAAAACTATAAATGACTCTCTTCAAAATGCCATCTATCAAAACGACTCTGACTTTGTTGCAATTGAGTCACAGGCTAACGGACAGAAAAAGGAGCAAACATCCGTCTATAGCTTTCGTCCTCAGTCAACAGAACATATCTGGAGTTTAGATTTTCCAAAAGACTCTCTATTTGGAATTTTCGATTATCATTATCTGTCTGTTTTGAGCCCCAAAGGAGAGTTATTAATAGTCGATCTACGAACCGGTATGAAGTCCTCTCTAGAAGCCATTCCTCAAGCAGAACTTAAAAAACATCGAAATTTCTATCTGATCTCAGATGACAAATACATTTACTTTGTCGCACATTCTCAGTCAAGCAATTCCATTTCTGTGAGTGCTCCTTCAATTCCCATCAATGGAATGCTTTATGTTCTGGATCGTCAAACTGGAAAGAAACTTTGGAACCAATCTTTTAAGAAACAAAACCTGGTTCTGAACACACAAAACCTGCTGCCTGTCATCTTACTTCTCTCACGAGATTACAAACGTACTGGAAACCGCGCCACTAGTATTCTGAATTTACAAGCCGTTGATAAACAAACAGGAAAAAACCTACTGAACTGGAAAGCGCCCATTGACCCCAATGTCCGTGCCCTTGCGGTAGATTACCGGCAAAAAATAATTGACATCCTAACGCATAATGCACGAATTCGACTTTACGACGCGGATGAATTGGCTAGCCGCGCCCCTGCTGTCCCGGCTGCGAAACAACCACTAAAAAAGAATTAGAAAATCCACTTGCTAAACAAACTGTATGAAAATACAATAAAGTGCTTTGACTACTTCGCAGTTCTCTCAATACTGAAGAGAGTATAGATGCACCGTGTATTTGTCTTATTTCTGATTGCTTCTCTAGTTCTACCAGCAGTACCGGTTTCGGGCTGTGAGTGTGGTCAGGAGCAGACAAACCAATCCAATAGCTGTTGTTGCCGTAAATCGGATTCGGATCAGATAAACAAAGTCAAATCCTGCTGTTGTCAAAGTTTACAGCAATCGGAAAAACAGCAAACGCAGAGAATGAGTCGTACTTCTTGCGAGAAAAAAAACTGTCATTGTCAGCAGACATTCTCACAATTTGCGACCATTAGTTCTGTTAAATCCACAAAGTTAGTACGGCAATCACGCTGCAGCTTCAAGTCAGTCAATCTGGCTTCTGAGCCTTTGTTCGCTGGCCGCTCGGCATCTTCAATCACTTGTGAGATGTCTTCCCCTCGTAATTCCTACTCCTCAAGGGAGTTTTGCGCATATTTCTGCCTGTGGTTGATCTAAACCGCAATTCAAGACCGGATTAATCAGATCCGTTTCGCGTTCTTCAGCCACTTTTACGCTTGGATATACGCACTCCTATTGTCGAAATGAAGTTTTCAACAGGATTTTTAAACGGTGATTGATTTCGAATAACGTGCTTTTACAAGTCTCTATTAAACCATTACACAATGTTTTCACTTTGAGGAGAAACCGATGCGTCAAGTTTTATCAATCGCAGCCTTACTGGCTGTCGTTGCGTTCGTGGGCCAAACAATAGCCGCTGATGATGCCAAAAAAGGTAAAGCAGTCTGTCCAGTTGCTGGCAAGCCAGCCAACCCCAATCAGACTGTTGCTTACAGAGGGGGAAGCGTTTCCCTGTGTTGCGGAGGTTGCAAGGCTAAATTCACTAAAAATCCATCTAAGTATGCAGCCAAAGCAAACTTGCAACTGGTTTCAACCGGGCAAGCCAAACAGGTCAAATGCCCCATCGCTGGCAAACCAGTAAATCCAGCTCAGTCTGTGACCGTTGCTGGTACAGAAGTGCAATTCTGTTGTGGCGGATGCAAAGGAAAAGCAGCCAAAGCAGAAGGGGATGCTCAAATTGAGTTGATCTTCAATGACAAAGCATTTGACAAAGGCTTTAAAGTCACTAAAAAAGAGTAGTGAACTCTTTATCGATCTTCCCCCATACACACCTTGCGGGCCTGCCTGTGATGGGACTTGAAGTGAGATGAGATTCACAATAAGTGACTAGAGTGGGAGAGTCTTTCGAGGCTCTCTCACTCTATTTTTATGTTTATGTTGTATATTCTGAGTTCAGACGTACATACTCCTGAGTCAAATCACTGGTCCAGAACACAACCGATTCATCACCAAAAGGGAGTTGAATCTGAATCGACACATCTCGATTTTGCCGAATACTGTCTGATACAACTTGCTCATCAAATTCCGCAGGCAATCCGTTTTCGTATATCAAAATACCATTGATAGAGAGCACGATATCCTGCTCGTTCAGCTTCACTGCCGTACGTCCGATTGCCGACACAATTCGCCCCCAGTTTGGATCCGAACCTGTAATCGCTGTTTTCACCAAAGCATCATTGGCAATCGTTTGGGCGATTTCGAATGCTTCCGTATGCTGTTTAGTACCAGAGACCTTAATCGTGATGAAGTGATCAGCCCCTTCCGCGTCTCTAATAATGGCCTGCCCCAGCTCCATCGCGACTTCATCAATGACAGCCTGTAGCTGATTCAGTTCCTGCTCGTTCAATTCCTCAAGTTCTGAGGCACTATTCGCCATCAATATGACAGTATCACTTGTGCTTGTATGCCCTTCCACCGAAACACAATTGAAGCTTCGATTCACGGCACGTCTCAGCATTTGGTCTGTTTGAGACGTTTTGAGAGGAGCATCGGTCATGATCAACGCTAACATCGTTGCCATATTGGGAGCAATCATCGCTGCTCCTTTCGCGACACCACTCACACGTACCGTTTTACCTCTCACTGTTAAAGAACGAGTTGACTGCTTGGGAACCGTATCGGTAGTCATCATCCCGCGTGCTGCATCTAAAAACGCTTGCGAATCAGAGTCTAATTGCTGAATGACTTTAGGAATTCCCTGTTCGATCGGTGGACGAGGCAAATAGTGTCCAATGATTCCCGTTGAGCAAACCAGTACTTCTTCTTCGCCGATCTTCAAACCATTGGCCACCTGATTGGTCATCCAACGCGCGTCTTCAATTCCCCGATCCCCGGTACAGGCATTGGCATTTCCAGAATTGATAATTACCGCCCGAATGGAATCAGCGGGAACGCGTTCGCGAGACACTTTTACTGGCGCACCACACACTTGATTTTTTGTAAACACACCGGCCCCACAGCAGGCCGTATCAGACACAAACAATGATAAATCAAAGGTTGATTTATCTTCCTTAATGCCACACGCCAAGCCAGCAGCTCGAAACCCTTGGGGTAAATTTATTTCAGCAGTCAACGGGTTGTCCTCAATGAATACGAGGTTTCAGATGATTAATCCGGTTGTTTCAGAGTAACCGGCCATCAAATTAAAATTCTGAACGGCGACTCCCGCTGCTCCCTTGATCAAATTATCGAGTGCGGAAAATACGATCAACTGATCGCCAGAAAATTGAACAGAAATGTCACAGTAATTCGTCCCCGCTACATCTTTCGTTGCAGGAATTCGATCGATCACTCGCACAAAGGGCTTCCCCTCATAAAACGAACGATAGACACTTAAAATCTCTTCACGGTTTACTTCACTGGTTAAACGGGGATACATGGTCGCCAGAATTCCCCGGTTCATCGGAGCTAGATGTGGGGTAAAAATAACCTGCACATCTTTGCCACTGACCGTGGAAAGCACTTCATCGATTTCTGGTGTATGACGATGTGTGCCGACCCCGTAGGCGGTGATACTTTCGTTACACTCAGAATACAGAGTGGCCAACTTCGGATTTCGACCGGCACCACTCAGACCACTTTTGGCGTCGATGATAATACCTGTGGGCTCAATTAAGCCTTTCGCTAATAAAGGTGCAAGCCCCAAAATCGAAGTACTGGTATAACACCCTGGATTGGCAATCAGATCGGCAGCGGGAATTTTTTCGGCCCATAGTTCTGGTAGACCATAAACAGTGCTCCCCAACCGGGTAGGATCGGTGTGCACATGGTGATACCACTTCTCATAGACGGCAGGATCATTCAAACGGTAGTCGGCACTCAAATCAACAACCCGACAACCATCAGCCAGGAGATCAGGAATGATCTCCATACTGGCCACATGTGGCAGTGCGCAAAACGCAAAATCTGCCCGTTCCGAAATCTGAGCAGGCGTTAGTACTTCGCACTGCAGATCCAGACGTCCTTCAAGACAGGGATGAATTTCACTGATAGGCGGTGCATCCGTCTGACGTGAAGTCAAAACGACAATTTCGACATCTGGATTACGTAACAGAATTTTAATCAACTCAAGGGCCGCATAACCGGTGGCCCCCATAATGGCAACTTTCGTCATTGTTTCCTGATCCGACTATGCCTTAAGAGCAAAAAAGTCTCAGTGCGAGTTTAAAAACTATCGTCATTGCAATTGAGATGTACATTTTAGGAGTGAATAATGAGACGACAAGCAATTGGCCCTCAAGGATCGCCCGCTTTCTCTATTTTTTACAAGGTAAGTCATAAACACACAAATCCAACATAACCATACAATCGAAAAAGGATGAGAAGTATCCCTTCCCGAACGAAATCCTGATTTTATAATGATTATTTAGAATTAACAACGCCATACCTCA
>JAJDEK010000319.1 GCA_029259875.1 Planctomycetaceae bacterium | reverse complement strand
ATCATAGAGTTCTTTTTCATTAACTAACCGCCAGCGTTCGCTCATAACAGAACTCTTTCTCCATTTTTCAGGAGATTCAATTCGCTGAGAGAGAACGATCAATGAGCGCTTTCTAAAGTCGTCTTTATAACCAATCAGAATCGAGACCAAGCTAGTACCATCCAGTTTCAATTCACTGGAGATAGTCAGATCACAAAGTTCCGCCAGTGTGGGGAGTATATCAATGTGCGCAGTGAGTTGGTTAATATCACGCCCACCAGTAAGCTTTCCATGGGGCCAATAGAAGTAACAGGGAACTCGATGACCACCATCATATTCAGAGCCTTTCGTGCCGCGCATACCTGCGTTATGTCCGAGCCAGGTTTCGAGAACGACTGGTTTGCCTTTGGAAAGTCGGCGTTGTTGTTTTTTGGAAAGGTCTTTGGGTTTCGGACGATAGACACCGGCGGCGGTTCCATTATCCGTCATAAAGATCAGAATGGTATTCTCTTCGAGGTCCCATTCTTTCAGGCGGTTGAGTAAACGTCCCATGTTATCGTCGATATTGGTAATCATGCCATAAAAGGGAGCCATCTTACCGGGAACACCTTGGTCGGCATAAGGGACGCTGTATTTTTCATCAACCAGATAAGGGCTATGAGGTGCGTTGGTAGAGATGTAAGCAAAAAACGGCTTTGATTTATTTGCGTTAATAAAATCCAGTGCTTGATCAAACCAGATGTCTGTGCAGTAGCCTTTGAATTTTTCCGATTTTCCTTTGCGGAGATAGGTATCATCGAAATAATCATTTTGCCAATCATCGGGAGTTTGTCCGACACCGCCGCCTCCATGTTGTACGACCGTATCGAATCCTTGATCCTGAGGTCGCAACGGGTAATTGTCACCCAGATGCCATTTCCCAAATAAACCGGTCTGGTATCCATTACTCTTAAGCACTTCTGCCAGCGTGACCTCGTTGGTATCCATCAGAGAACGGCCCATGATGGTGTGCCAGACTCCCGTACGCGTTGAATAGCGGCCTGTCATTACAGCAGATCGTGTGGGCGCACAAGTAGGGTCCACATGGAAGTTCGTTAATCGCAGACTTTTTTTATAGAGCTGATCCAGGTTCGGCGTTTTGATCATTGTATTGCCATGAGCGGCAATATCCCCGTACCCCTGGTCGTCAGTGATGACCAGAACAATATTAGGTTTCACAGGTGCTGGATCGTCTGCGAGACCGTTGGTTAATGAGACCAATAGGATCGAGATGAAAGTCATAAGGTACAGAATTGATCGCATAAACTACTCATCATAGTGTGTTTACCTTGGGGGCATTTCAGATATAAATCGATTTCCGAAAAAATATAGACCCATCCAGTCTAACTATCCGATTGGGGGAAGGGTAGCAATATTTTAATATGCCTTAGATTTATAACACTCTTACTGGATTTTTGTTGGGGTTCTTTGTTTGTATTCCCACATAAATTCAAAAAGAAATGAGAATAAGAACAGTAGAATCGATCGTTTCCCTTTAATTCTTGACTACGTTATGATGTCCCAAAATAAAAGTAGGCCTGAGTAGACGTAAAGATTCTCTGCTGGGGCTTGTTTACATCAGAATTAACTTTAATCACTGAAAAGAGCTATGGAAGCTGGTATTGTTGGCCTGCCAAATGTAGGTAAATCCACGTTATTTAATGCGTTGACTGCTGCGGGAATCGCAAGCGAAAATTACCCTTTCTGTACGATTGAACCCAATGTGGGTATTGTCAACGTGCCGGATCCACGACTGGACATTGTCCATGGTTTTATCCCCACCGATAAAGTCATTCCCGCTATTTTGCGGCTGGTAGACATTGCCGGTATTGTGCGTGGTGCTTCGGAAGGAGAAGGGCTGGGGAATAAATTCCTATCGCATATTCGGAATGTCGATGCCATTTTGCATGTCGTTCGCTGTTTTGAAGATAGCGATGTGATCCATGTGGAAGGTAAGGTCGACCCAATCAGTGATATTGAAACCATCGATATGGAATTGATGCTCGCAGATCTACAGACAGTTGAATCTGCCAAAGAAAAAGCAGCAAAAACGGCACGGTCGGGGAATGCAGAAGCGAAGTCGCGGTTGGTCGTTTTAGATGAGTGTGCCGCTCGGTTAGAGAACGATCAGCCAATTCGTGGCTTGGCATTCGATGATCCGGATCAACAGAAAATCTTGAAAGGCTATCAATTTTTAACGGCCAAGCCGGTATTGTATCTAGCAAATGTCGATGAAGATGATGTCAACGGCGAAGGAGCATTGGTACAACAGGTTCGCGAACGTGCTGCGAAAGAGGGAGGCGATGTTGTTCCCGTCTGTGGTCGTCTGGAATCGGAAATCGCAGAACTAGATGAAGCAGATCGTAAGGAGATGCTCGAAAGCGTGGGGTTGCAGGAGCCAGCATTGGCTGTTGTGGCCCGAGCTGCTTACCACACTCTAGGACTGCAAAGTTACTTTACAGCGGGTGTCAAAGAGATTCGAGCCTGGACGATTCCCATTGGTGCAACTGGCCCTCAAGCCGCAGGAGTGATTCATTCCGATTTCGAGCGAGGATTTATTCGTGCAGAAATTTTCTCTGTAGCTGACCTCGAAGAGTATCAGTCTGAGAAAGCGATTCGAGAAGCCGGTAAACTAAGAGTGGAAGGCAAAGAGTATGTGATGCAGGATGGTGATGTCTGTCATTTCTTGTTTAATGTCTAATATTAGCAACAGGATTCCCGGCAAATTGCCCTAAACAGGAACCACGATGCATTTTTTTGAGAACTCGTTCTTGTATTGACTTGTCCTAAATCAGG
>JAJDEK010000318.1 GCA_029259875.1 Planctomycetaceae bacterium | reverse complement strand
ATCAAGACAGGTCGACAATGAACGCCGCTCAAGTTCATCTATTAACGGTTCATATACCCGTTATTGGTTGCTGGGGACTGTCGATCCTCTTCATTCTGGCACAGTTTTTCCGAGATGATCGACTGTTTAAAATCAGCTGTTGGCTTTTCTTGACACTATTATTAGCGGCAACTATCGCCTACTTCTCAGGACCTCTCGCTTATGACCTACTGAAAGAAAGTTATAGCGTCAAAAAAGAGACCGTCGAATTTCATGCGATTCTGGCGCGTTCTGGTCTACTGGCGATGGTGGTTTTGGCGATGGTGGTCGGCAATGCCTTGCTGCAAGGATTTCAGGGAGAAAAAATCCCTGGCTGGCAACGTTGGACCATTTTAGTAAGCATGCTACTACTTTCCATCTTCTGGGGAGTGGTCGCTCACTGGGGAGGTTTGATCCGGCACCCGGAAATCCAGTATTCGATATCAAAACCGATTGAAGAACCCAAAATTCAGCAAACGACTGACTGATCTCTTATTTGACGATCTCTGTCCCAATTCCCTTATCGGAATAAATTTCCAACAGGATTGAATGCGGTAGTCGTGCATCAACAATATGGACTTTACCAACGCCACTTGCCAACGCTTCGAGAGCTGCATCTACTTTGGGGACCATGCCTGCATCGATCGTTCCGTCTGCGATTAATGAACGACAGCGTTCGGTTTCCAGATGTGAAACCAAAGTTTGTGGATCATTTTTATCAAGAAAAATGCCTGGCACATCACTGAGAAAAACTAGTTTCTCTGCCTTCAGAATGCGCGCCAACGCTGCCGCAGCCGTATCTGCGTTGACATTCAGTTTCTGCCCTGATTTATCTAGTGCGACCGAAGGAATGACAGGTATAGCATCTGACTCACAAACTTCTGCTAATAGGCTTTCATCAACATCCGTTACATGGCCGACATGCCCTAAATCGATTGCCGAACCATCTTCTGCCTGGAGCGTTAACTGTTCTCCACGAAGACAGTTTCGCGTTCCAAAATGAAGTGGCTCTGCTTTGGCTCCCTGCGATTTGATTTCTTGCGCCAATGACTCACTGATCTGGTTTGCGAGTACGTTAGATGCAATTTCCAATGTTTTTTCATCGGTGTAACGCCGTCCATGTACAAATCGAGATTCAATTCCTGCTGAATTCATTGCCTGACTGATGGCTTTCCCACCGCCGTGAACGAGAATAGGGTGCATACCGACCGTTCTCATAAAGATTACATCAGTCAAAAAACTTTTGACCGCTGTTTCTTCTTCGAGAGCACTGCCTCCAAGCTTAATTACGACATAACGTCCACGGAATCTTCGGATCCAGCTTAATGCTTCGATTAAAACGGCGGCTTTACGAACAGCACTATCCACAGTGAGACTTTCATTCTTTTTGATATATGATTAATGCAAATTACGATTAATGAAATAGTTGATTCCGGAATAATTCATCTCCGATCCGAAAACCAAACATAAAGAACTCATTGTAAGCGACCTCTAAGAACTGTCAAACGACTGACTTGAACGACTCCCTGATTGAATTCTCACTATGAAGATATCTATTTTTTGCATGATTTTGCATTTTAGACTCAACTTCAATTTTAAATGACTCAAAACAGGAGTTCAGCAACAATTTCATTAGTCAAACTGTCATAACCCAACTTAAACCGACTCCCCAACAGGCAATAAAATCGGACTGACCTCTACGGCCCCGGTAGGTAGTGGGAATGGTGCGACAGTCCGCTCCGGCAATTTTGCACTCACACACACCAGATGCAAATCATCTACTGGGAACCGAGGAATTGGTGTGTGGTATTCCTGGGGAATTCCCCGATACTTAACTCTACAGAACAGACTAGAACTCACGCACCCAATTGTGTCGCTTTACTACCACCTAAGAGACTTTAAAGATTGAGATGGAGATACTAAGTTGGCCCATTCACACTTGCCGATTCAACACCTGATGAAACAAATGGAACACTTTTCCTCAGAACAAATGAACTTAAATTGTCGTCCTGCCTGGCTCAACAGTTTTGTTGACGAAGTTGCAGATATTTTCAATCCATTAGAGGAAGTCGGACGAGTTGGCTTCGACTGTCAGTTCACCGAAGAGTACTGGGAAGTGGGCCTCTTCCTGGGAAGTACAGAGATTGTTGGTGGACAACGCGATGGTCAATTTGTTGCTGCCAGCTTTCAATTCGACTTATTGCAACTACTCGACCGATTTGAATCAGTCAATCGATTTCATTTTAATTATCTGGAACAACCAGAGGCAGCAGACGCCAATGATCCTGCTTCAGCCTATATCACAGTTGAAGGACATCTAGCTGACCTGGAGCTTGTTCGCTTGAACGTCTATGCCACTCCACCAACAGAAGCAGGCCCTGGATTTCGCAAATCTCATAATGGCAAAATCGACACCGCTTGATTCCTCTTACGATGTTCAGATCTAAAGTCCAAAAGATACTTGCCTCGTAGTACACAATTCTGATAATTTGCATTCTCAGCTCCGATTCACAGATCGTGGATCGGGGCTGGATTCGCATCAGCTTAGAATTTCTGCACTAATATAGAAGCAAGAATTCATATTCGTAAATGATGTCTAAGCTATTGATCTACGATTTCTTCCGCGATTTTTCCATCTCGTAATCTGAGAATATTATCCGTTTCTCTAATGTAACGTTCGTCATGAGTCACGATGACTACGGTAGTCTTGTATTGTTCACTCATGTCCCGCAGGCAATGGAAAATTTCTTCGCCGGTTTTTGTATCTAACTCACCCGTTGGTTCGTCAGCCAGAATGAGCAAGGGGCGCTTTAATAAAGCACGTGCAATTGCCACACGTTGTTGCTCTCCACCAGACAACTGACTGGGGCGATGTGTAATGCGGTGACCCAACCCAACCTGTTTCAGTAATTCTTCTGCTTGTTTCTTTTGCTCTGTCGAAACTCCCAATGGTAAATAGGGAGCCAGAACATTTTCCAAGGCATTGAGATTTTTTAACAGATTAAAATTCTGAAAAACAAATCCAACCTTTTCACGACGATATGTGTCACGTTCATTATTATTTAAGGTGGATAGTGATCGATTCTGCACAAAGATCTCGCCAGCAGAAGGTACATCAAGTGCTCCCAATAAATAAAGCAAAGTGCTCTTACCACTTCCGGACGGCCCCAAAATAAATGAAAACCTCTGTCCGGGAAAATGACAGCTCACTCCCTGCAGTGCATGCACTTCAGTCTCACCACTCTGATGAATTTTCGCTACATCACGAACTTCAATCATATAACGGTAACTTTCTGCAAAGACTTGAAATGTGACATACTTAAAAATTCTTAGCCACGACGGATGGCATCAATGGGAGTCATGCGTGTCGTCCACCAGGCAGGATATAGTCCGCCAGAAATTCCTAGCAGAGTACTAAACACAACTCCGAACAACAGTAAACCTGGGCTGGCATAAAGATGAACCTGATTTACAAATTTCCAATTCACAATCACGATTGCGATTAGCCCTAAAATGCAACCGAGAATACCACCAAATACACCGAGTAAAGAACTTTCAGCCGTAATCAATAGCATCACATCCCGGTTCGACCATCCGTTCGCTTTTAGAATTCCGAAGTCTACGATTCGTTCCATGACACTCATTAACATCGTATTAATGATGCTAAGCATGGCGATTAAAACACCAATGCCCGTCATTAAACCGAGAAAGATATCTAGATCCGCGGTGAATGTTTCCAATCGTTCCCCCCAATCTGCGGCAGACCGAACTTCTAGCGCGCTTTGTTGCTGATCAGATTCCGCTATCTTTGCATCAGCATCAGTTGATTGATTTTGCTTTCCTTTGGCATTGGCCTTGTCTTCTACTGGGGTCTTATCAGAACTCCCCTTCAAACTCTGATCAATGGCGTTGACAAAATCTTTGAGAATGTTGGACTGTGACGAATTGGCGAGTGCTAAAGATGCTGGTTGCCAGGATGCCAATTCACGACCTCGAAAATGATCTTTGATATTTTTTACAAGCAGATCATTATTGACCTCTCCCGACTGTTCAAGATAGAAACAACTAACACTATTGGGATCGAATCGCGTGATATCACGAACCACATCGATATCCAGAATGATGGCCACATCGAGCAGCATTGAACCACATTCGTAAAGTCCGACAATCGTCATTGCCTGACCATTGACGCTAATAATATCACCCACTTGTTTGTGATGTTGTTCAGCAATTTGTCGACTAACAACTGTATTCAAAGTCCCTTGATCTTCCAGAGATAAAAACCGCCCGTCATAAATAGCATCACGATAGATGCCATGTTTTAGTTGTAATCGAGAAGGCAATTCGGTCCCAAATAAAAACCGGGGAGGACTGATGACCGGCTTATCTTCAATCATATTGACTCGAGACCAGATTTCAGGATTAACAATCGCGATTCCTGAAATTTCGCCGATTTCTTCTCCCCAAGACCGTGGAATCCTTGAAAACAAGGGGATTGGGGCGCCTGGCTGCATGGCTACAATTCCCTTAATTCTACCAAAAGTCTGGGAAACGGTCTCTTCCAGCCCCCCAGCGATAGAAAACAACCCCACCATGCCTGCAATCGCAATGGTCAATCCCATTAAACATAATAAAGAACGAACTGAACGGCTCAGAAGATTTCGTATAGCGAATTTTAACATTTAGGCTGTTTTCCAATCAGTCGAGTCAATCCGGCCTAATAAAAAGTGAAGTATTGGCATTCTAGGCTGATAACCTCCGTCAAAGAATCAATTTGTTCCGTAATCTCAAAATAAAAGAGTCGATTATACAGAGTTATAAATGAGCTAGCTTGAAAACCAGTTAATTTCAAACGTAGAATGCTTCCAACTGAAAGACAGCCAACGAATCATTCAAGAGCCACTAAAGTCTAGCGGCATTTGTTTTATTACTTGAGTTTTCATCGATCGTCTGAAAGAACTGCGTGTTTTCAGGCTCCCTGGCACTTTAAGTCAACCCACTTATTTATTTGACGCTTGAAAGTTAAAACGAATTTCAAATCCATGAACAAACGCGATTACTACGATATCCTGGAAATTTCCCGTAGCGCCAGTGCTGACGAAATCAAAAAGGCGTATCGGACACTGTCCAGAAAATATCATCCTGATATGGCTCCTGATGATAAATCAGCAGATCAGAAATTTAAAGAGGTACAAGAAGCCTACGAGGTCCTGCGTGACGAGGATAAGCGCAAGCAGTACGATCAATTCGGTCACTCATTCCAGCAAGCAGGACCGGGTGGAGGTCATTATCAATCAGGGGGAGCAGGTCCAGTCGATCTGGATGACCTGTTCGGTGGCGGTGGCATTGATTTGGGTGATCTCTTTGGAGGTTCATTTCGTGGCGGAAAACGTGCACAACCACGTCCACAAAAAGGAGAGTCTAAACGCTTGCAGATCGAGATCCCATTTCATCTGGCTGCTGTCGGAGGCGAACACGAGGTCAGTCTTCAAAAAGGGGGATCTTCCGAGCGATTGACAGTCAAAATTCCAGCAGGCGTAGACAATGGATCGGTAGTCAGGCTTGGTGGTCAGGGAAGTCCTGGAGCCCATGGAGGGCCGGCTGGAGATTTATTGATTACAATCAAGGTAGGCAGCCACCCTTACTTCAAAAGGGATCGCAGCAATCTAGTTCTGGATGTACCAATTACCCTCAGTGAAGCGGCCTTAGGTTCCAAAGTAGACGTCCCCACGTTAACAGAAGGCGAAGTCACTGTCACAATTCCAGCGGGAACATCGAGTGGAGCAAAATTACGCCTGCGTGGAAAAGGAGTCCTTGACCAGAAAACAAAAAAAACGGGAGATCAAATCTGCTCGATTAAAATAGTCGCTCCTAAAAACCTCAGTGATCAAGAACGTTCCCTTTATGAGCAACTAAAGCAATTGGATCAAGAAGATCCACGGTCGAAAGTATGGTGATGTCAATGCAAGCCCAATGTACCTTAAAACGAAACCTGACTCGCCTGCTGGTAATATCCTTACTTCTTTTAAGCTATCCGGCAAGTCAATTGCCAGCCCAAAATACGGAGGCTGGGTCTGTCACTACTGATTCTACCATGCAAACAGATACAAATTTGGCTTCTGATTTGGAACATAAGAATCAAGATTCAGAAGAAATAAAAGAAGAGCGTCCACGTGAATTAGGGGTCATGTTGCTTATTGTCTGGTTATTATTGGGAACGGGCGTAGGAATCCTGATCTTTACCTCTCTATTTGGTCACTCAGTTCGTGGTATGATTAGAAGGCCTTACCCAACACAGTCTCATCCTGAACCGCATCCCTCACCGGAACCATCCCCTGATAGTCCTGATGAATCAGAGGCTGTTGAAGAAGAGCCAAAATCATAAACGGGGCAGACCACTAGTCTGGGAGGCAAAGTTCTCTGTGAATCAATTCGAATTTCCGCGAACAAATAGAATTCGCAGCAAACAGGATTTTGCAGAGGTTTACTCAGCAAAACAGAGAGCCGGCGATAAACATTTGTTATTGTTTGCAATCACAAATCATCTGGAACGAAGTCGATTGGGAGTCAGTGTTTCCAAAAAAAATGGAAACGCAATCAAGCGCGCCAGAAAAAAAAGAATCATTCGGGAAGCTTTTCGACTAGTACAATACCAACTTCCCCGAGGGTTAGACTTGGTTGTCATCCCACGTCCCGAGGTTGAGGCAGATTTGAAACAGTATCAACACTCACTGAAACAACTCTCGCAGAAACTTTCTCGACGACTGGAGCATAAGCAAAGCGGATGAAACAGATTGCTTTGCAAATCGCCCGCTTCCTCTATCAGATCCCCAGCATGATTCTGATCGGTTTGGTTCGGCTCTATCAGATGACATTAAGTCATCTCATTGGTGGACAATGTCGATTTCACCCAACTTGTAGTGCCTATTTCATTCAAGCAGTTAAGAAATATGGAGCCGTTAAAGGAGCTCTTAAAGGCATCTTACGTATTTGCCGCTGCCATCCCTTTCATCCGGGTGGATACGATCCTCCGTAAGCCTCTTCTGGTTTAATAGCTTTTTCTGGGGGTAATCAGAATTGGTGAATCTTCCGATGTTTCCATAACTTTGGGTATTTGAATCTCTTTCATTCTTTGCAGACTGATTTTTTGAATAGGAGTTGGTTGTTCTTGCGATAACATGGCAGGAACTGTCGATTCACCTGATGGCTTCAATTCTTCCTGATTCTCCAAATAACGAGGAGTAGAAACAGGCGTTGCAACCTTGAAATTCTTAGCTTGAGCCGCTTGTTGCATTTTCTGCTTAGAATATGGCCACCATTCGATTTCATCTTCTAAGGTCGAATAATTCTTGACTGGCTGTTGCTCAAGAGTTGCTGATACCTTCCAAGAATTTTCCCAATATGTTGTTTCTCCGGGAGGAGGTAACCGTGGGAGATTCTGTTTATCCACTTCAGGCTCTGGAAGCACAGGAATTGGCTGTAGGTGATTTGTTTCAGGTTTCAGTGGCATTTCTTGAAATAGCGGTGTGGATTCGACACAGGAAAGACCATCCTGCATCATCTCTGCTTCTTGAACTATTTCTTGATTATCAGAAACGTTTCTAATCCACTGAGGCGATTTCATTTTTGACTTCATTTTACTATAGAAATTTTTGACCTTGCCATTCATCTGTTTCATTTTCTGAGAAACAGGCGAATGATGGGGAACCAAACCCAAGTATTTCTGAGCAGGTTCTTCAGATTCACTCATTTGCTCTGAAGGAACCGATTTTTCGCTGGATACAAATTGCTGCGAGATTTTACGAATCCATGAAACGTTTTCGTTACTGTCGTTTTCAGGGCTTGGCAGAAGCAAACTCGGTGGAGCTGGCGGCGGAAAGTTATTTTCTACCGGTGCAGGAGCAGGTTCAGGAGGAAATTCATAACGTGAAGGCGATGAGATTGATTCACTATAGGGAAATGCATCGTGATCAACACTAGCATTAGCAGCTTGTTGATATACTTTTTGTTGAGCATACTGACAGCCATAGATTCCCGTGAATGTAAGCAAGCAGGCAATTAACGAGACAATTTTTGAATATGGCATAGACATTTTGATTTCCTATTTCCGTGTCGTGCACTTGGCACCGTCATAAAATACCACTTTTAAATTTGACAAAGTATTAAAATGTGGTATGTCACACGGAATAAAAATCGGTCAATTCCGCCGCTCTGTAATATATGAAAGCGATGAATCAGTTAGAATAAGTTCAACAACCATCCGTTTATTCTTGCTAAAACGATTTCTCATAAATGCAAGTGTCGTGATTGATAATTCTGTTTTTCGTTCTCTAACGGTCGTAGTATTTGTAGCTGCTCACATGGTGTGGAAAATCACTAAAAAAACAGCTTTGAAGATTTTTCTCAAAACAGGAATCAGTTAAAATTTACCGATTATTCCTTTTTGTAATATTCACCAGCGGAACACAGATCTAGATATCTTGATAATAGTTGGATAAGTCAGGTATCAAAGAATCGGAATAAGATCTGATTATTACTACAATAAAGAGAGACAGATTTTGCATCGTTTTAAGAGTCTGGAGTGAACCCATGATAAATATCAAAAAAGTACTCATCCCTACCGATTTCAGTGAATTTGGCGAACAAGCTCTGATTTATGGTTGTGAGTTTGCGAAACGATTTGACGCTGAGTTACATCTGCTAAATGTCGTTCAAGATGCTGTTGCCATGTTCCCTGAACCAAACATGATGGGGACATCCATGAATGATCTGGTTGCTGACATGCAGCATTTAGCAAAAAAACAATTGGAAGAGATGCCCAATTTGCCTGGAATTGAGGAACTCAAGGTCGTACGTGAAGTTCGAGTGGGACCTGCATTTCTGGAAATCATACGCTATGCCAATAAAGCAGAAATCGACTTAATTGTCATTGGAACGCATGGTCGAACCGGTATCAAACATATGCTGCTGGGAAGTGTTGCAGAAAAAGTAGTTCGAAAAGCTCCTTGTCCTGTACTAACGGTTTCTCATCCAGAACGTGAATTTGTGATGCCGACTTAAATAATTTGACATAGCTACTACAATAATTGACGTATACAATATTAAGGAATCGTTGATATAAAGAATATATCTCGATTCAGGATTTTTTATACCTTTATCTGAACTTAAATTTGAGGGAACAATGCCTAAACTGACTGTTGAAAATGTAGGAGAATTCGATGTGGAAGCAGGCAAGCGGCTCGTACTGGCCTTAACCGATGATGCTCACATTGATCAACTACATGCTTGTGGCGGAGCGAGTCGCTGTACGACATGTCGTGTTGAGTTCGTTGAAGGTGAACCGAGTCAAATGACCGTAGCAGAGAAAAATACACTTGAAGCTCGAGAAGTATCTAATTGCCGGTTGAGCTGCCAAATTCTTTGCGATCAGGATATGACTGTCCGCGCTATCAGCCGTCTGGAAGGAAGTGGCCGAGCCGATGCCGGAGGCAGGCCTAAAGACGAACTTGAACCACAGCCCGTTGAATGGACTGACAAGTAAAATTACTTGAAGATTTCTGATACTTAGTAATGACTGCTCACAATTCAGAACTTCTTCAAATCAATTCTTGATATTTTTCAAGTATTGATCTTTTTTGAGAGAGTGAGAACCTCATGCGAAAAGTTCTGAGTTTTCTTCTCGTGTTCGGTTGGCTAAGCCTGCCTGGCGCGGATTTCGTATCTGCTAAAAATCGAGATCCTAAAGTTCAAAAAGCCATTTCCAATGCTTTAGAATATCTGGCGAGGGAACAACGTCGACAGGGATACTGGGAAGCAAATGGCGGTCAGTACCGTGTTGCGATGACTGCGCTAGCAGGTAATGCACTTTTGGCAGAAGGCTCTACCACAACTCGTGGGAAATATGCTAAAAATGTCAAAAGTGCGGTAGATTATCTGCTTGAGATGAGCCAGCCAAATGGATTAATTGGTTATAAGAACGACTATCATTACACTTATGGCCATGGTTATTCCATGGTCTTTTTATCACAGGTTTATGGCGAAGAAGAAGACTCAGTGCGTCGTAAAGAATTGAAAACGGCGCTGACGAGAGCAGTCGGATTCTGCGCTAGTGCGCAAACCACCCGCGGCGGCTGGGGTTATGTTTCAGCAAAAGATGGAAATGATTTTGACGAAGGCTCAACGTGTATCACACAGGTTCAAGGGTTACGAGCCTGCCGCAACGCGGGGATCCCAGTCGATAAAAAAATTATCGACCGAGCCAAAAAGTATATTGCCGACTGTACTACTTCGGAAGGCGGAGTTCAATATAGCATTCGTGGTGGTGGCGCGAGACCTGCCATTACAGCAGCAGCTTGTGCCGCCTTATTTAATGCCGGTGAATATGACTCTGATCAACTGAAAAATATGTTAGAATACAGTCGAAAGAATATTTGGCCAGGCGGTAGCGCAAATCGCTACTTCGGTCACTGGCATTATGCGCATTTTTATTATGCTCAAGTGATGTACCGAGGAGATGCAAAAGATTGGGAAAAGTATATTAAGGACATCGGTCAACAAATCTTACGCAAACAATCAGCCTCTGGTGCATGGATGGAAGGTCATGTTGGTCCAGTTTATACAACTGCGATTAATGCGACCATACTTCAATTAGATAACGGCTACCTTCCGATTTACCAAAAGTAGTTTCTATCCCCTTATGCATCGCTTAATACAGTCAGGTGACTGACAACTGACTCCGCCAATTTTTCGGGGTTGTAGCCTCCTTCCAGCAAACTGACTACTCTTCCCTCACAATATTCATTCGCGATATTTAAAACGATCTGCGTTAATGCTCCAAAATCATCGCTCTCTAAGCCCAGTGATCCAACCGGGTCCTCACGATGCGCGTCAAAACCAGCACTGATCAGAATCAACTCCGGACGACATCTCTTTGCGGCATCGACTAACATCCGCTCAAATCGAGAAGAATAATCATTCCGAGAAATCCCAAAAGCGAGGGGAAGGTTCCAAGTTGTGCCCAGCCCCTTTCCTACTCCTGTTTCTTCAGCCGCACCGGTACCGGGATAAAAAGGATCTCGATGGACCGAGAAGAAACAAACTCGCTCATCCTCATAAAAAATATCCTGGGTTCCATTCCCATGATGGACATCCCAATCAACGATGAGAACCTGATTCAAACGATGTTGTTCTAGAGCATGCCGCGCTGCGATAGCTACATTGTTCAACAAACAAAAACCCATTGCTTGGTCAGTCAACGCATGATGTCCTGGCGGTCGAATTGCACAAAATGCCCGTTGTGTCTGCCCCTCAATGACTTGGTTAACCGCTTCAATGGCACAGCCCGCTGCATGAATTGCGACTTCATAAGAGTGCAAAGAAACAACTGTATCTGACTCTATCCTGCCTCCTCCTTCAGCACAGAATTGCTTGATCTTCTGCAAGTATTCTGGAGTATGTACTCTTAGAATCTCCTGGCTCGTCGCTTTTCTTTGATTCTCGAGTATCAAAAGATCTGTTATTTTTTCTGATGACACAAGGTCCCGAACTCTTTTCAAACGTTCCGGACATTCAGGATGATTTCCTGTCTCATGCTGCAATAATGATTTACTCTGAAATAATACAGCCATGAAAAATCCATTTTACTTTGGAACCAGCAACTTCATCTATGCCCGTACACGTAGTTTGTCCCCTACAAAAGGGATATATGATTCAGCTCAAACTGAACATTCCGTCAACATATTTGTTACGCAAAAGCAGATTACTGGAACTTCGAACTTCATATTTATCACGATCAATCATTTACAGTTCTTTGCCCGAGCCTACCGTCCACAAGTCCTTCTAAAGTGAAAACGAGCCGTTGATTCAGATAATTCTTGACAGTTCGTAAGGTAAAGCGATAACTTAAGATAACCAATATCGAGAAATATTAAGACAGACTTACGTAATTATCGCTAGAGTATCAAAGAATTTCTTATATCAAATATGAATTCAGGAGTAATTCCTTGTATCTGCTGACATAAATTGGCATATTTAATTGGTAACTGACTGACGTTTATCGTATTATTTATAGTATATCATCTCCTCATTCCGCTTCGTTCGGAAACAGTTTTGTGGTCGGTATTTAATCACAGGAATTCTAATCGGCTGCCATAGAGTTTTTTGCCTTATTTGTGTACTATTTTTTCTTGAATGTAAAGCTCCCTATTGTAGTCGAGAGTGCCCTACCAGCTTTTAATTAAGCAGCGGGGTTCGAGCAGAACGTTGAATGAAGGAACTTTCCGTGCGACAATCCATATGCTCGTCTCAGGTCATTTCACGAGTTGGAACACTGATTGCCAGATCTACAGGAATTTCTCTGCTGGTAGTTGGGTTGTTTTTATCACCCAGCTCGTTACTTCTTGGCCAACAACCTGCACCTCCTAAACAACCGGTAGCTGAACAACCGAAGGCAAATCTGGCTGCTCCTCCAAATAAAGCTGCCGATAATCAAGCTCTTGACAAAGTCAATGAGCTGATGACGCCTGAAGAGGCGGTAAACTTTCGCAAAACAAAATTGAGAAAATTCGACGATTTACTTCGCAGTGGAAAAATCAGTGGCAATGCTGACAAGAAGCTCATCGCTGAAGGTGCCCGCTACGAACTTTATCTAATGACAATGAAACAGGATCCGCATAAGCCTGAAAACAAAACTGATCTTAAAAAACTCCGGTCAAATATCCTGCGTGACATTCAGTTCTCCGGCCGCGTCTCAGGTAATACCCAAGCCAGAGAACTTTACTTAGCTGAGTTAACAAAGCAAGCTGGAGACCTACTTAAGAACCACCGTCTCGTTCGTTTTAGTGCCGTCGTGCTTCTGTCACAACTTGATCTTAAAGATGCAGATAGACGTAAGAAAGTAAAACAAACTGCTTACACACTGGCTTATGCACCGCTGGTTAAAGTCATCAATTCAAAAACACAACCCGTTGAAGTGAAAATCATCGCTGCCAATGGTCTCGCCCGCATTGGAAAAATGGGGGATCCCACGAATGCTCTACGAATCAAAATAGTAGAAGCAATCATTCCAGAGTTACAGCAATCACAAAAAGAACATTCCTGGTATCAGCGAAGTTTGGTCAATACTTTGGGGTCAATGAATATCACAGACAATCTGGCACGCCGCCCCGTTGTTGTTAATGCTTTACTGGAAACTATGAATGATCCAAAACGTACGTGGAGAGTCAGATCAGCGGCTGCCTATAATCTTGGTAAATTACCACTCAAAGCAAATTCTGATATTAAACTGATTACATATTCAATCGTAGATCTAACCCGCAAAATGGTAACAGCGTATAATAACAATACGAATGCCCGCTTCTGGAAACGCTGTTTTTGGAATGTGTATTTGGCTTTCAAACCAGCATTCGCTAATCAAAATAATGGTTTGACCAAAAAACAAGTGAATCAAACAGTTGTCAATGGTGCGTATAAGCAAATCATTAAGCCAGTTGCGACTATAATTCAGCCTGGGCCGACTCCAAAAATTCCTGCTAATATCATTCAATCCATGGATGACTGGTTGAAAAAGAATCTCCCTAAAAACTTCCGGGTTGCCCCAGTTCAAGTAAAACCTGCAAACCAAAAAGTCGCCGAAGGTAACTAATTCCTTACCGATTTGAGTCGAAGCATCACTTTACTTGAATATGATTGATCATCTCGATTTCTCCTGGCTCTGATTCATAACATTACAAAATTCTTACGTCTGATTTAAAAGCATTCACTGCTTTTCTCTTCCTGTGCATGTAAAGTATCTCCATGAAAATCACAGACGTTCGTGCGTTACAACCTATAGGTAAAGACTCTCCTCCAGACTGGCGGACCACCTTGGGGCAAATTCTTGTGGCGATAGATACTGATTCCGGACTGACAGGCTACGGAGTCGGTGGAGGAGGGTTTGCGGGAATTCATGTTGTTAAAACAGTATTACGAGATCTACTAATCGATCGAAACCCGGAAGAGATTCCGCAACTTTGGAATGAAATGTATCAAGCAACTTTGGCTTTCGGTCGCAAGGGAATTGCGGTGATGGCCATGAGTGGTGTTGATTTAGCCTTGTGGGACCTTCG
>JAJDEK010000317.1 GCA_029259875.1 Planctomycetaceae bacterium | reverse complement strand
GCGGCTTAATTTTGTTCTGACCTTTTTCAAGTCTTCACGTACATCATCCAGAATGCTTGCCAGACTTTTTCGGTCTTTCATCTGGCCATAAATTTTCTCAAACATTTGATAGGGATCGTCAATCGGCGCGATCGGTTTATTAGAGCCTGCGTAGACCATGCGGGTCCAAGGGTCAGCGCGATCAGGAACATTGACGCCGAATTCCAGCGAACCGAATCGAGTGCGTGTTGCAGGTTGACTCTGTAGAAATCGTTTGAGTTCCTGATCAATAGAATGGCCGCTAGCCCAACCTGCGGGAGTGTGTGAACCGCCCTGAATATTACCGGGTAATAATTCAATACCGGTTAGCAGACAGCTCATGCCTCGCATATGGCTATCGCCGTCGCCTCTTACGCGGTCGGCAACGCCTTTGATGACGAGCATCTGATCCTGATATGCTTTGAGCGGCTGCATGATCTCTTTGAGCTCGAATTTTTCGCCGACTTCATCAGGCCAATACGTTTTGGGAACGATCCCATTCGGGCTGAACATCACAATCAAGCGTTGTTTGCGAATGCTCGCATCGGCGGCAAAACCGAGGCTTGGTAAATGCGTTACCAGCGGCAGGACAGCCGTTGAAAGTCCCAGTTCTTTTAAAAATGCGCGACGGGATTGGAATGTCATCGAATATTTCTTTCTCAAGACTGAGGTTGATGTAGAGCAGCAACCTTCATGATTTCTATCAGCAGTTGTTGAATATTATAGTCAGACTTTTCAAATTGCGTGGTTAATTTTTCACGAATCTTTTCGCCATAGGCATTAATGGGTTGTTTGACAGCTTGATGGAATAACTGATCGACAAATGCTGCATGGGCATGCCGATCTTTGGCAATATGTTCAGCCAGGTCTCTTGCTCCGTTAAATTGAACCGTTTCACCGGTGACTGAAATTAACTCCGATTTGGCATCAATAGATTTTTGGGATTCTTTTTCTCTATATCGGCCAATAGCGTCAAAGTGCTCCAAACTAAAACCAAGGGGATTGATAATACTATTACACGACATACACGCCGCAGGCTTGGTGATCAATGCCACTTTTTCACGGGTAGTCATACCCGGTTTGAAGTCTGCATCTTTGAATTCAGTGGCCTGTGGTGGTGGTTTCAATGTTCTTCCCAACAGATGACGTGTCACAAAAACTCCACGGTGGATGGGCGAACTTAAATTGTGATAAGCAAAGTTGGCCATAAGATAAGGGTGGGTGACCACACCGGCCCGTTTGTCTTTATCCAATGAGACTTTCTGAAAATCTGGTCCATTGGGAAGTTCCACATGATAGACTTTGGCTAATCGATCATTGAGATAAACAGTGTCGGATAGTAGTAACTGTCGATAGTCTGATGAGCCTTTCCAGACCACATCATCGAGAAACAGATCGAGTGACGTTCGTAGATCGGAGACGGTCAGCGCATCAAATTCGGGAAAGAGTGCTTTGTCCTTTGATAGTTCTTCCTTTTCATCTAATTGCAACCAGTGGTGAAAGAAGTAACGAAGCTTCGACTGGGCACGCGGATCTTTGAGCATCCGCTCTGCTTGTTTTGCTACTTGAGCCGAAGTGTTCAATTTACCGGCTTTGGCGGCGTTATAGAGTTGTTTGTCGGGCATGGAATCCCATAAGCCATATGAGAGTCGGGAAGCGATTGCAAAATTGTCGATCGATTCGAACTCGCGGTCAGTATAAAGGAATCTTGGTGATTTCAAGATCAATAGGATGGCGCGTTTGGCTGCTGATTCTGTGGCAGTGTTCTGTTTGAAGTGTTGATCGACAAAAAATGTTTTTTGATCGTCGGTTAAAGGACGACGAAATGCCAGCTCTGCGAAGCGATGACAGAATTGTCTGACTTTTTCTTTGTGATCTTTGTTTTTCTGTTTTGTGCTGGCCATCCGATCCAGATGTTTGATGACTTTGGTCATGATCTCAATGGCAGCCGTTGTTGTTGCTTCATCCCAGGATTTGGAAACCGCGATACCTCGCTCATAACCGGAGACGCTGTCATCAGCAGGAAAGACAGTCGAACTGATGAACGTTCCCGGTACTTGCTGCGGAACCAGATTACGTTGCGGAATGACTTCCTGTGCTTTATGAGGCGGCTTCCATTCTAAGACAACAGACGATGACTTGTCTTTGTATTTGAAAATATGCAAACGAAGCGTATACGGCTTGCCTGCCAACAAGCGAATGGTTGCTTTGTGCTCTTTGGCTCGACCCTGTGAGCTGACCCACTCATCAATAATGGGCTCTGCTTCATTCACCCACAAACGCGCTCCATTTTCTGTTTTGAGAATGAACTCATAATCGCCCGTTTCTTCTGCAAGGACAGAACCCTCCCATTTGATAGAAAACTCTTCCGCGTTCGTAATTTTATCAACCGGTTTTTTATTGCCAAACTGAAATTGAACGACAGGGTCGGTGCGCTGTAAAATTCGCTTGTCTCTACGCATGTTACGACTGTCGTAATACTCTGCATTTAAACCGCGCTTTTGATTCGTGACTTTGGCGTTACCCAGAAAGTTCGCCATTAAGTCGGCAGTGGTATAAAGATACTGCCGCACTGTCAAACGCGAAAGTTGAATGCGCGAACTTTGGTTAGCAGACGTGGAATCCTTTGCATAAAACCGCTTGAACACATACTCTGCCGCTTGTTTTGCCTCTTCACCCTGGCAGGTTTCCGGGTCTTCTTCCGGCATGGTTTCATGAATGAGCATGCTCAACTCAGCCAGACTCTTATGACCTTGTAGAGGGTTGGCTTTATCGGCAACGCCTTGACCGTTGGCAGCGTGGCACTGGATGCACATTTTGCGATAAATCTGCTCGCCCGTTAGTGGTTTCGCTTCTGCTAAATTATTAGTAATAGGCAGGCTCAAGAAGCAGAGAGCCGATAACAGACAGAGTGTATGAACTCTAAGCTGAAGGTAGCGGCGATTCTGGGGAGCAATCATGTCTCTCATCACACTATCTCAGGCAGGGCAAGTAGGTGGGAACTTTGGATGACTCTTCTATAAAGGCGGGTGAAGCTTGAAGAGCCATTTTTACACTGACCGTATTTTATGCGTGACGAATGGCAGGGTCAAGTAAGTCTATTTGACGCAAGTACAGTCATTATTAGAGTTTAGTTAAGAAAGGGCTCGTAGAATCTAGGTGCCCTTGTTGTTATTGCTATTCAAAGATTGAGTTTATGGTTGTTATTTGGAAATCAATTTAAACTCTACGTCTTCATTATTGTCTTTTACTTCGTACGTGAGCACTGATTTTACATTGTAAATTGCTGGGACTCTCTTTTCAAAAGAGAAGATTCTAACAACATGATTTCCTATAGCCGCTCCCTCGAGATCTTTTAAATAATTGAGCGAGAAATTTCCTTGCTCATCTGTGATGCCTACTGATTGCGCTGGTTTTTTATCTTCCTTCCATGTG
>JAJDEK010000316.1 GCA_029259875.1 Planctomycetaceae bacterium | reverse complement strand
GTTCATGCCAGAGCAGGGTACTTGCTAACGTTCCCTGGCGGAATGATTCGAGGGCAAAGCGTTCGTTCGGGCTGTGCAAGTTGTCCGTGTTCTGTCCCCAGCCGAGTAAGAGTGTCTCCACGCCGACGACAGTTTGAAATGTTTCGACAACGGGAATCGATCCCCCTTCGCGGATCATCACCGGAGCCGCACCGAACGATTGCTCAATCGCCGATTTGGCGGCACTCATATACGGACTGTTGAAGTCGAAAACCAGCGCCTTGCACCCGTGAAAATCGACGAACTCCATCGTCAAGCCCGTTGGCAACTGTGCTCGCAAATATTGCTCCAGCGCTTTTGTGAGTGCTACCGGATCTTGACCGGGAACCAGACGGCAACTAATTTTGACGCGTGCCTCGGCAGGCACAATCGTTTTCGGTCCTTCTCCCGTGTAACCGGAAATCATGCCGTTCACATCGCAGGTCGGCCGTGCCCAGCGGCGTTCTAATGTGGTAAATCCGGCTTCTCCGCTGACGGCCTGCACGCCCAGATTGTTCATGAACTCCGCTTCATCAAACGGCAACTCCGCAAACTGCGCACGTTCCTCCGGCTGTAATTCGATCACGCCCTCATAAAAACCGGGAATCTGCACCCGTCCCTCGTCATCATGCAAGGCGGCAATCATGCGCGCTAAACCGTTTCCGGGGTTCATCACCGCGCCTCCCAACACGCCGCTGTGCAAATCCTGACTCGGACCTTGGACGCTCACTTCACAAGCCAGAATGCCCCGCAAGCCATAGGTGACCGCGGGAATGCCTGGAGCGTATTGGCTCGTGTCACTGACAACGGCGATGTCGCTGGCGACCAGATCTTTATTCTCTTCTAGAAAGCGATCCAGATTGTCGCTGCCGACTTCTTCTTCGCCTTCAATCACAAACACCACATTGACCGGCAACTCACCGTGGGTTTTCATCCACGCTTCAACCGATTTAATGTGTGTATACATTTGCCCTTTGTCATCGGTGGCACCGCGGGCGTAAATGTGCCCGTCTCGAATGTCCGGCTCAAAGGGAGGCGTGATCCATTGATCCAATGGATCGGGTGGCTGCACATCGTAGTGACCATAAACCAAAACCGTCGGTTTGCCCTCGGCTTTTTTCCAGGCACCATACACAATTGGATGTCCGGCGGTTTCGATGATTTGGCTTTCGATCCCCGCATCCTGAAGTTGTTTCAGCACAAACTCGGCACCGCGCCTCGTTTCGGAATTGAGTGTCGAATCGGCACTCACGCTGGGGATTTTTAAAAACTCGGTGAGTTCCTTAACAAAACGATCCTGATGTTGTTCTAAATACTTGCGAACTTGCTCAACCATTGTTTTCCTGCCGCCTTGATCCTGCTAAGTTATAATGTCAATGAAGGTGAGAGAGACCTGAATTGGGTTTGTCTATTGTGGAGTATAAGAGTCTGCTTTCCATTTGAGTATAGAAGTCATCCATGAAAACAGTAGATGTGGCAATAATTGGCGGCGGCATTATCGGTCTGGCCACCGGTTGGAGGATCTCACAACGCTTTCCTGATAAATCCATTCTGGTTCTCGAAAAAGAAAGTCAGGTCGCCCAACACCAGACGGGACACAATTCCGGCGTGCTGCATTCGGGCATCTATTATAAACCCGGAACCTTAAGAGCCACCAACTGCCGCGAAGGCAAAGAGGAAATGGAAGCCTTTTGCGATGCGGAAGAGATTCCCTGGGATCAATGTGGCAAAGTCATCGTCGCCACCGATGAACAACAATTCTCTTCGCTCGACACCATTTTTAAGCGCGGTCAGCAAAACGGCGTCATCTGCGAAATGATCGATAAAACCCGCCTCAAGGAACTGGAACCCCATGTCGCCGGCATTCGCGGAATTCACGTACCGGAAACCGGCATTGTCGACTATAAACAGGTCGCCATCAGACTGGCAGAACGGATTCAAGAAAAAGACAATCAGGTAGAGACCACCGCCGAGGTAACGGGCATTCGACATCACGCCGACTATATCACCATTCAGACCAGACAGGCAGAATATTCCGCGAAGCACGTCATCAACTGCGGTGGACTGTTCAGCGATCGCGTGGCCCGCATGGGTGGTTCGAAACCGAACTCTAAAATTGTTCCCTTTCGCGGCGAATTCTTCACACTCAAGCCGACGGCTCAGCATCTATGTCACTCTTTGATTTATCCCGTGCCGAATCCTGAGTTTCCTTTT
This sequence comes from Planctomycetaceae bacterium, assembly GCA_029259875.1. Classification (GTDB taxonomy): domain Bacteria; phylum Planctomycetota; class Planctomycetia; order Planctomycetales; family Planctomycetaceae; genus Gimesia. Next base: position 407 of record JAJDEK010000316.1, on the reverse strand, counting down.
CTTGGTGTGCATTTCACAAAGATGATTCACGGCGGCGTTGAATGTGGTCCCAACGCGGTCTGGGCTTTTGCTCGCGAAGGTTATTCAAATACGCACATCAATTTCCGGGATATGTTTGAATCTGCCACCTACCCTGGTTTTCTGAAGATGGCAATGAAATACTGGAAAACCGGTGTCAAAGAAATGTGGCGTTCGCTTAGTAAATCCGCGTTCGTCAAAGAACTACAGCATCTGATCCCCGAAATCAAATCCGAGGATCTGGAAACCGCCCCCGCCGGTGTCCGCGCACAAGCTCTGGGTCCGGATGGGAATATCATCGACGATTTTCTCATCGATGAATCCGACCGCATGATTAACGTGCTGAACGCCCCCTCGCCGGCTGCCACGTCATCCCTAAGAATCGGTTC
>JAJDEK010000315.1 GCA_029259875.1 Planctomycetaceae bacterium | reverse complement strand
GGAAATTGTTTGAGGACAACCTCAGCTTGATCTTCCGAAAGACGTGTTCCCAGGCAACGCTGGTTCGCTTCCAGTAGTGCAGAGAAAATTTCGACAAGTCCAGCGGGCGTTTTACCTTCACAGTAAACCACCTCTGGGTATCCACAACGCGCACTACGATCCAAATCGATATTCGCAGAGGGAAGCAGTGCCGATTTCTGCTGTTGTTGATTTGTCAGATGCGAGACGGCCTGTTCAACAGAGAGCGCTCCCTGACGTACCTGCTCAAACAGTTGAGAGAGTTGGTCATCAGACATCGAGCCACCTTTATAGTCTTACTTTCAAACGAATAGCAGGATGGCTTGCCAAGAAGCTGCCATCCTGCAGAGTACTCTTATGTGCGAGGCACATAGCCTACGATTATATTTTAAAATCAACTCTCAAAAATTACTCGTCCCCTTGTCGCAGACTCGCAATGACACTGTAGTCTTCGAGGGTGGTAGTGTCACCGACACTTTCGCGACCGGCGGCGATATCTCTTAATAGGCGTCGCATAATTTTACCACTACGTGTTTTAGGAAGTGCAGCTGCAAATCGAATTTCATCGGGAGTGGCCACAACACCAATTTGGGTTCGCACGTGCTGTTTGAGCTCGGCTTTCAATTCATCTCCGCCCTCATCGGTGATTGCTGTGACGAAACAGCAAATGCCTTCCCCTTTGATTTCATGCGGGAAACCAACAACGGCTGCTTCGGCGACTTTGGGATGTGAAACCAGAGCGCTTTCTACTTCCATCGTACTCAGCCTATGGCCGGAGACGTTAATCACATCATCGATACGGCCCATAATCCAGTAGTAGCCATCTTCATCACGGCGGGCACTGTCGCCAGCCAGATAACAACCCACGATTGTGCTGAAATAAACTTCTTTGAAACGATCATGATCACCATATAAGGTTCGTAGCATGTGAGGCCACGGTTGACGCATCACGAGTAAGCCGCCCTGATTATCGTCCAGACTTTCCCCTTCGGCATTTACAATGTCAGGCACAACGCCAGGCAGGGGAGTCGTACAACTGCCGGGTTTGGTCGCTGTCACACCGGGTAGCGGACTCATCATGATCCCCCCTGTTTCGGTTTGCCACCACGTATCGACAATCGGGCAGCGTTCCTGACCGATGACCGTGTGATACCACATCCAGGCTTCCGGATTGATTGGCTCACCTACGGTCCCCAAGAGACGCAAGCTGGAAAGATCGTATTTATTCGGCCATTCATCGCCCCATTTGATAAAGGCACGAATCGCAGTCGGAGCTGTATAGAAAATGTTGACCTGATATTTTTCAATGATTTCCCAAAATCGACCTTCGTCTGGCCAATTTGGAGCCCCTTCATACATAACGGTTGTAGCACCGTTAGCCAGTGGTCCATAGACAATGTAGCTGTGTCCTGTGATCCAACCAATGTCGGCAGTACACCAGTAGGTATCATCTTCCTTCAGGTCGAAAACCCATTTGGAGGTCATCATTGTTCCCAAGAGATAACCGCCGGTGGAGTGTTGAACTCCCTTGGGTTTACCAGTACTTCCTGAAGTATATAGAATAAACAGTGGATGTTCGCTATCAAGTTCAACAGGATCACATTCTGTCGAGGCGCCATCCATCAGATCGTGCCACCAGTAATCACGGTCAGGAACCATATCGACTTCGCAACCAGTACGGCGGTAGACGACGACCTTTTCCACACTTGGTGATTTTTCCAGACTCTGATCAACGGCTTCTTTAAGTGGAATATTCTTACCACGTCGCCAGCCACCGTCAGAAGTAATCACCAGCTTGGCCTGCGCATCATTGTTTCGGTCGGCAATCGCGTCTGCACTGAAACCACCAAAGATGATGGAGTGCGTGGCTCCGATGCGCGAACAGGCGAGCATCGCAATGGCTAATTCCGGCACCATCGGCATGTATAACGTCACGCGATCACCGGTTTCAATCCCGAGTTTTTTCAAGCAGTTAGCAAACTTGCAGACTTCGCGATGCAAGTCTTGGTAGCGTAGCACGCGTGTGTCGCCAGGCTCACCTTCCCAGACGATGGCAGCTTTATTTTTTCGCCAACTATCCAGATGACGGTCGAGACAGTTGACCGAGGCGTTGATCTTGCCACCTGTGAACCATTTTGTCTCGGGCATTTCTCCTTCAATTACTTGATCGTAAGGTTGTGACCATTCCAGCTCTCGTGCCAAATCGCCCCAGAAGCTGACAGGATCATCTTTGGCCTGATTCCAAAGCTCCAGGTACTGTTCTTTACTGGAAATATTTGCCTGTTCCACAAACTCTGCCGGAGGTGGAAATGAGCGAGTTTCCTTAAGAACGCTTTCTATGTTTTCGTTGGCCTGGTCACTCATCGTTGTCATTCCCCTTTGTTTTTATTTGGCGAGCGAAATAGGAACCGAAAAATGTTGCTGATCAACGACCTGCTGTGAGGCGCGAAGACTCGATTCTCTCTAATTTCTGTTGAATTATTAAATAATACTAAGTTAGTGATTTTAGGGCACTGTTTTTTCGAAGTCAATAAACGGACGAATGCTTCCTATCAGAACCCGGATCGCTGGTTTATTCAAGTTATCTCAAGGTGAAAGAGCAGAAAATCAATCAGATCGGGGTATGTAATTCGTTTTAATTTGAGAGAAAGTAATTTGAATTCCTGAGTTCTGAGCCAATCGCTCTGATTTCTCGAAAAAGTGATCACAGTGGAGCATGAACACTTGATGAAACTGTTTTATGGATAGTTGAGCACGAACCGGTCAACTTTTGGTTTGATTTCAGACACGTCCGTGTCCTGTGATTCGTCTCTTTGTTTTCGGGAAGTTGAGCGTGTACCCGCCTCAAAAACCTTAGTAATCCTGGATATGGAAAGTGGTTGAAATTGGTCTGAATTGCCCTCAAAAACACTACGATAAGCCCGAATATGAGCTAAATAATGAATTGACCCCTAACCAGGAACATTTTTCTTGCTTTCAATATGAGGCACCGTTTTAAAAGAAGTCAGATTTTCAAATTAATAATCTCTATGTAAACCAATGCTCGTGAAAAAGCATGAGCGGCTAAGTCAATGCCATGAAATCATCATCAGGAAAATACTATATAGGGCTAGATCATATCAGGGCCGTTGCCATCTTTATGGTCTTTTCATGGCACTTTATGCATCAAGAGATTCCTTTCACTTATGCTCCATCATTCTTTCCACTTTCGTTGATCAATGAGGGGCACACAGGGGTTTCGTTGTTTATGACCCTGAGCGGTTATCTATTTGCGAAACTGCTTGATGGGAAGAAAATAAAATACGCTTCATTTTTGTGGAATCGTTTTTTAAGGCTAGCTCCCTTGTTGTTTTTCGTGGTGACTGTAATCGGGATCCACCAATACTCAATAGGCGTTCCCCTTCACCTTTATTGCCTTGAGATACTTAACGGGCTAATCATGCCAACTTTGCCAAATGGAGGTTGGTCAATCATAGTAGAGTTTCACTTCTATTTACTGCTTCCTTTTTTGTTATACATCGCGCGTAAATCGAAGTATTCTCTTGGCATTGCAGTTTGCTTCGCAATTCTACTGCGACTCTTCTTATATAAAGAGGTCGGCGAAATTCAATGGTTTGCGTACTGGACCATTTGCGGACGCATCGATCAATTCCTGTTTGGGATGATTGCGTACCAAATGCGAAAGCATATCATAGGACGACACTTTTTAGTGATAGGTAGCTTCATCGCATTTTCGATATTTTTCTGGTATTTTGATCAAGCCGGAGGTTTTTATAACAACCCTTCCTATCCCTCAAATCGTCTTGTTTGGGTATTTATACCAACATTCGAAGGTCTGGCTTATGCCTTAATCATTGCCTGGTACGATAATTCTTTTACACATTCCAGCAGTAGAGTGTCTCGGTTTATTGCTTTGATCGGTACTTATTCTTATTCGATCTATCTACTACACTTTTTTTTCTACAAGGTTCTGATCTTAGTCATGGCCAGATACATCATGCCTGTCTCTAATTTCTATATCGCACTTTGTTATTCTGTGTTGGGTTTTTTGTTTATGGTACCTATTGGCTACTTGAGTTTCCGGTTCATCGAGTCTCCTTTCTTAAAGCTAAGAACAAACTACATTGTAAAAAATGATACAGAGAGTGTTTTGGAAGTGCGCTCAAGAAATAGCTTAGGCGACTCAGACGGTTAATAAGTTGAGAGGCTTTCGATAGAAGTAAGGCATTATCCCGATGTGGCACAAAGCTCCTGTAGTCAGATTCAGGAGTTGACTCTTTTGCTTCAACGACGAATCAAACTACGATGTCTGCTTTGCTGCTTGAGAGGGCGGCGGGAAATTTCCTGCCAGTGCCGGATATCAATTTCATAGGGACCGTGCGGTCGATCAAAACCACCATAATCGCGATAGTATTTCTCCAACTTTCCGATCTTCTGATCGACACGTAACTCTCCCCGTCGCTGGCTTTTCGGCGAACGCCCCCAAACGATTTCGGAACCACCTGTTGTAATCAGCCGATAAATCAGATCATCCAGAGAAAATTCCGCACTTGTTTGTGGCGGTGCTTCGATGGAAACAATATCAAGCTCTTTCCAATGGGGCCCAAGTGCTTCTGCCAACTGAGCTGCTCCCGTGACAGTCAAATCTCCCCATGACGTTCCGGCAGGGCCTTCCGGAATCGATCGAATTCCCGTAATGACTGGATAGCGACGGGCATCGGAAACCGAAAAATCTTCAGGCGGTAACAATACACCTTCATAGTCAACCGGGTATAAGCTCTCTTTGATCTGGACCATCGCTGCCGGCTTACGAAATAAGACTTCAACTTCCAGGGTATTGGTCTTTCGAACAGAGACGACTTTCTGAACCCAGGGGTGTTTCTGAAATGCATCTGCGATTGTTTGGACTAAGTTCTTGTCAAGCAGTGACAATTGATCCGGTAGTTGATTTTGTTTCATCACCTGATCGACGATGTCGATGGGAACATAATGTGGTGGAGCTGGAATCAGTGAGAGGTTGTTCGTTTCGATCTGGTATTCTTCTCGCTGAGATAAATCAGGGAAGTGACTTTTGAGCTTCTGAAAAAAGAAGAAACCCGAGGCGATGACTGCCAGGATTACGAGGACCTTAGGTCGGAAAAGCAATTGAATCAGAGAAGAAAGACTCAGCGCAGAAGTTCCTTCTTCAGATTCTTTCTCTTCTTCAATGACTTCTTCGACCTTCTTTTTTTTGACAGGTCGCTTTTTGGATTTGGGGGCTTTTCGACTCATTCGCTTTTTTTGATCGTGTGGTTCTAACTAAACGAGGTAGTCTTGAATGTAATTAGGTCCTGGTCC
>JAJDEK010000314.1 GCA_029259875.1 Planctomycetaceae bacterium | reverse complement strand
GGGGGTCGGCATCTCGTTCGGCTGTATTTTGGCGGGTCGCATCTCACGCAAACGTGTGAACTTTACATTGGTCACGATCGGTGCGTGGGGTATTGTGATCTCCTTGCTTGCCATGTTTGGCTTTGGCTGGTGGGGGCCCTCTGAGAGTTTGGAAAGTCTAAAAGAGACCGATACCTCTCTCTGGAATTCATTTATTCCTCAAAGCTCGATCGAATGGGCCGCTCGTCTGGTTCTCACATTGCTGGGATTTTTTGCCGGGTTATTTGTGGTTCCGCTTCAGGTCGAATTGCAAACCAGACCACCCAAGTCACAAAAGGGGCGGATGATCGGCGCGATGAATTTGATCAACTGGATTGGCATCGTAATTTCAGCTTTGTTCTTCCAATTTTTTACAGTCATCTGCAACCAGTTTCATTGGCCAATGAGTCAAGTATTTCTGGCACTGGCGCTGGTCATTCTGCCTATCGCACTGTTTTATCACCCCAAAGATGAAGTTTTAGCGCATAAGAGCCCCTAAAGTTTTTGAACTTTTGCTTGACGGTTGGCTGAGATCGAACAGAATGAACGTAGAATAAGTAACCAGTTCAATTGAAATCGAGAATAGAGCAGCAATGACCAGAGAATTCAATTTTAACCCCACTAACGTCAACACGATATTAGATGAGTCCTGGCGACAACTGAAAGAGGCGGCAGAGAGCGAGACGCATCCCTGGCGGTTAGGGAATCTGGCGACCGTATCAGAGAGTCGGCCACGAGTACGCTATGTTGTGTTGCGAGACGTGCAGACGGAATCAAGGGAATTGATTTGTTATACCGATCAACGGTCCGATAAAGTCAAGGAAATCGAAACGTCTCCCTGGGTCGAGTGGATGGCATACGACCCGGTGACGCGCGTGCAAATTCGGTTAAGAGGAGTCGCCTCGATTCATGTCAATGATGCATGCTCCGAACAACATTGGCGCGAGAGCAGCCCTGAGCATCGTCGCGGGTATATTACTGTTTCTGTACCAGGGACAAAGGCGGCAAGTGCGGTTCCCAATCTTCCCGATTTTTTGTTCGACAGGCTACCAAATGATGAAGAAGCGCAATTGGGTTACGAAAACTTTGCCGTGGTCGTATGCCGAATCGAACATCTTGATTGGTTACAATTAAGACGCAACGGCCATCTCGCGGCACAGTTTCTATGGACCGACAAATGGGACGGTCATTGGAAGTATGCTTGAACGCTAATGAGCTAAAGTGAGATCGATTTGATTGCTTAATTTATTCGGTGAGAGGAGTTTTGATTATGGCATGGCAACGTTGGATTACCATCGTAATTATTTTAGGTATTCTACTCTTGGTGTTTGCCTTGCTTATGCCGGCTGTCGAACAATCCAGAGAAGCCGCCCGGCGATCGATGTCAAAAAATAATCTGAAGCAAATTGGACTGGCTCTTCATAACTACCATGAATCAAATGGCAGTTTGCCACCAGGGGGCGTCATTAGAGAGGATGGCACCGCTATGAATGGTTGGCTTACGATGATCATGCCTTATATGGATGCTAGCCCTGATTATGACGCTCTTGATTTGAATGAATCGTGGGAGAGTCCTATCAATGTCGAAGTCTTTGAAAGAGTTCGTCCTGTTTTTCTGAATCCAAGCGTGGCAGAACTTTATACGAATACAGGCTATGGATTAACCCATTATTTGGGGAATCCCAATTTGTTCAACCGGAACAGTTCTGTTCAATTTGACCAAATGCAGAATGGTCTTGCCCATACCTGGATGTCGGGTGAGGTCGCGGGAAACTATCAGCCTTGGAGTTACCCATTTAACTGGAGGGTACTAGGCACCAAACTCTGTGATGATTCCAACAGTTATGGCTGTTTTCCCTGGAGTGGAGGACATTTACTATTTGCCGATGGCAGAGTTTCTTTTTTTTCGAACAAAACGTCTCTTGAAATATTGAAGCGATTTGCGGACGCACCACCCGTTGCAACCAAGGAACAAACTCAATCCCCCTCAAAAATCTTTCAAACAGGTCTGTATCATTGGAGTCGCATTGACTTACAGTCAGATTCTAAAAGTAGGCTCAAGTATTTTACGAATGTGCTACGAAATGAAGCCGGTGTAGCTTTGGTAATACGTGTTTTTACATATGAAAAAAATGAATTAACTGAAGAAGAAAGAAAGAAGACTAGAGAGTTGGAGTTTAGTCTTCCTGATTTATTATTACAGATCGATTCCACAACAGACATTGCAGAAGCATTAGAAGCGACAACTCTCTTCGAAGCAGCAACACCTGAACAATTTCAAGCTAATGTGAAAACGCTCCAGGCGATTCAGGGGCAACTTGAATAAAGCTTTTCTGCTGCATAGGAGAATTCAATATTTAGCGTGATTCTTGGCTATTTCGCTTGTTTTTTTGCTTCTTGAATCGAAAATCTGAATTTCTTTACACTGAACCGCGTCCCAGCCGGGGGATCAGCTTGACGCATAAATTCAGGGGCAATATACTCGCGCTTGGACTTATTTATCCCGTTGTGGGAGAATAAGTTTTGAACTATTTCATACTAGCTGCGAGAGACTCTCATGAAGAGCGAACATAGACACGAATTACAAACCAACGACCTGGGTAAGTTAATGGCTTCGGCTGAGCCATTTATGGAAAAGAATGGCATGAAACTCGCCGTGGCTGTGGGTGGTGTTCTCGTGCTGGTCATCGGATACTTTGCCTGGTCTACCAGTTCCGCTTCCCAAAATGCAGAAGGTTGGACTCGCCTAGCCGCTTGTGCATCAACGGCAGATTATGAAAACGTGGCCGATGAATTTGCAGGAACCGAAGTTGCGGAATGGGCTATGATCCAAGCAGCCGAAGGCCACCTGCAATCCGGAATACGAAATTCATTTTCGGACCGGAATGCAGGAAATCGAGACCTCAAAGATGCCAAAGAGCAGTTCCAGAAACTACTGGACTCATCTTCCACATTACCTGCCATTCGTGAAAGAGCACTCTTTGGAATGGCCCGCACGGAAGAATCAACGTCGGATGGTGATCTCAAAAATGCAACCGAACTTTACAAAAAATTGATCCAGGAATATCCCGATTCCATTTTCCGGAAATTGGCTGAGCAACGCGTCAAACCGGTTCAAGGCGAAAAAGTAGCCGTATTAGATAATGAGGAAACTCAGAAATTTTATAAATGGTTTCATGCTCAGGAACCCAAGCCCGGAGATCGACAGCGGCCCGGATTTAATTTGCCAATGCCAGGGATGTCTCCCGACGGTGGAACTACTAAGAAAGAGACTCCTGTTCTCCCAAATCTACCTCCTCTCAATATTCCGGGGCTGCCTGAGCCTCTGACTTCTTCGCCTGACTCGGATAATAAAAAATCACCTGAGCCAAAGACACCCGCGAAAGAAGAACCTAAGTCTGCTGACAAACCGGTTGCTCCTGAAGAATCTGCGAAACCAGCGGAACCTTCCAAAGATAAACCGAAGTCGGAACCAGCGACCGAAAAGAAACCATAATGTCTGACGAAATTTCGTCACCTCCAGAACTCTCTAGTGAACCAATTGAAATTACCGTCGAGGCGCGCGCTCATGGTTGGCGGATCGACCATTATCTGAGTCGCCTGTATCCTAATTACACTCGCGTGTTGTTTCAAAAAGCAATCAAACAGGAAGCCGTACTCGTCAATGGCTTACCTGTGAAAGCAGCACGGCGGATGCGTGTGAATGATCGTGTTTCCGTTCGCTTGCCGGAAATGCCAGATAATCAACTACCGCCGGAAGATATTCCGCTCGATATCATCTATGAAGATGAATCTATTGCCGTTATTAATAAACCCTCGGATATGATTGTCCATCCGGGGAAAGGAAATTACGCGGGGACGCTGGCAGGAGCGTTACAACACCATTTTGACAAATTAAGTGATGTCGCCGGTCAGTTTCGCCCGGGCATCGTTCATCGGCTGGATCGAAATACCAGCGGTCTATTGGTTGTCGCCAAGGATAATCAAGTACATGCCCGATTGAGTGCTCAATTTGAGAAACGCGAAGTACAGAAGGAATATCGGGCGATTGTCTGGGGGCGTTTAGAGTTCGATAGCGATTTCATCGAAACCTTTATGTGTGTGCATCCGCGTCACCGAGAAAAAATGATTGTTTGCGATAAAGGTGGCAATGCCCGCGATGCGTTTACTTTTTATGAAACCATCAAACGATATAAAGCATTCACTTATGTTCGGCTCAAACCCCGCACGGGCCGTACGCATCAGTTGCGGGTTCACATGCAGCATATCGGCCATTCGATTGTTGCCGACCGTGTCTATGGTGGCCGTACTGCTTTAAAAAGAAATGACTTGAATGTTCATTCTGAAGT
>JAJDEK010000313.1 GCA_029259875.1 Planctomycetaceae bacterium | reverse complement strand
GAACATATAAGGAAACGGAACCATTTTCTTGGTAATCACGGCACCCGCCGGATGTTGTTTCCAATGAATTCCATCTGCTGAAGTAAAGGCGACCAGACCACTAGACATCGTTCCGCCGAGCGCCTTGTATCGTTCTGCTTTTGGAACGCCGGGACGTGTATCAAGAAACGGAGAAAAGTTATGCGTCATCGGTGCCGCATCAGCGAGAATGATATTATTTTTTTTGTGTCCCATGTTTTCAAATAATGTAAATTCCGGCTTGATCCAGTTCACACCATCTTTTGACTCGGCATAACAATACACCTCACCTACGTCACCATCAGCTCCAGCAGTAGGTCGTCCCCGGTAGTAAGCTCGATAGACATCACCATCTTTAATGATTGTGCAGTAACCACAGAACAAGCCTTCCCAAGGGTTGTCAAACTTCAAAACAACGCCTTCATCCACCGGATGATGTAATCGTAATTCAGTGCCTTTCATTTTATCTATCAGATAATCATCGACGAATAACTCGCGCTGAGTTCCAATTTCCAGTGGCTTCTCTTCCCCTGCATAGCTTTCTGGTACTGCTAGAATTCCCACCAAAACGAATAGTATCATCATCAGTTGTTTCATTTGAATCCCCTATTACCGATTATAAGACATCTTGTACTTCTTAATTGTAAACTAAACTAATCATAGAGCCTGATCGTCATAAATCAAAACAGATAGACCATTGACAGCACATAAACAAGTTGTATCATATTTAAATACAAGTAACGACCTTGAAACTAAATTTCAACCCTATTTCGTTAAATTCTGTACGCAATGACAACACGTGCTCCTGAACCACAACAGAGAGACTCCATGCTTCCCGCAATTCAATCCGGCAAACAGCGTCCGAAATATATGCAGTTGGTCGATCAATTAATCCAAAAGGTGACTCAAGGAGAAATTCGCCCAGGAGAGGCGCTCCCTTCTGAACATCAATTGTGTGAAACTTATCAACTGGCACGCACAACGATTCGAAACGCAATGCAACTACTGGAAGAACAGGGTTGGATCACACGAATTCATGGGAAAGGTTCTTTTGTTAGCACAAAGCCTCCGCTTCCGATCTCAAAGACCCTCGATATTTTTGCATTCGTCCTCCCGGAAACACGCACAGGATTTTATCCATCCCTGCAAAGGAGTTTTGAGCAAGCGGCTGCGTTAACACAAAATCAAGTCCTCGTCTGTTGTACTGAGAACAAAGTCGACACGCAGGGAAATACAATTCTGCAACTGATCGACAAACACGTCGCCGGCGTCGCATTGGTCCCCGCGACAGTTCTCGCAACACCCGCTTATCAGATTCGCCAACTGCAACAACATGGGATTCCCGTCGTCTTCTGCCACCGCGAGGTGAAAGGAGTTCAGGCTCCTCTGCTCTCAATCCCCTTTCGAGAGGTCGGGCTATTAGCAGGTCAAACACTGCTCAAACACGGACATCGCTCAGTGGCTCTCTTTTCGCCCCATCGTGCTTCTGCTGCAATCGAATACGAAGCGGGATTGCGCGAAGCACTTGATTCACAAGATTCCCCCTGTCCTGAACCGTATATTTTTCACGGCCCTAGTTCTCAACTGCATCCCATTGACTATGAACAGGATCTACTGGCGACATTGGAAGCCATGTTCAAACGACCTGATCCCCCCACAGCGATCTTTGCCACGTTTGATTCATTAGCGGAATTAATTTATCTACTCCTTAGTAAAATGGGCTTGCGAGTTCCCGATGATGTTTCCTTGATTGGATTTGGAGGCACCGTTCGTCACGGCGCGATCCAAAGTAGACTTTCCTCCATCACGGTTGACGAAGTTGCGATTGGCCAGAAAGCAGCCGAATTACTTACATTAATGAAAGCGGGAACACTACCCATCGATTCTGCAGAGATCTATTCCATGCCCATCAATACCAGTCAAGGACAAACACTCGGCCCTGCCCCTCAATAATAGTATCATCAATTGAAAATAGAGCCTGAATCACTCCACTACATCAGGATAAACTACATGACTCTAAAACACCAACTCCTGAAAACGTTAACCTGCAGCAGAAAATTTATTCTGATACCGTTGATTTTCTTTGCCGTTACCGTCCTTTCGCCTTCAGCACAGGCTGAAGAGAATGAAGCCCTCAAACAAAAGCTGGCGAATCTACCTCACCCCTGGCAGGAAAAACTACATCGACTGACACTCAAAGAGTACACGGGGACCCTGAAATACTGGGAAGAAACCTATCCAAAATGGGTACAAGTTGACCGAATTGGTGTCACCCGTGAAGGAATACCACTTTCACTTCTCAAAATCACAGACCAGAAAACAGAAGACAAACACAAACAGGTCTGCCTGATGACAGCCTTGCATGGCGGACCTGAACGCAGCGGTACAACTGCGGTGATGCATTATATCGAATGGTTACTCAGTGATGATCCGGCTGCCCAGGAAACACGAAAAAAACAACTATTGCTCATCATCCCGATCATCAATCCGTATTCGTATTTTGAAACGGACCGTTTTGGTAACTCACAAAAAATTGATCCTTACACAGGAGGCGGAACCAACAACTGGGATCTCAAAACATTCCAATTCAAACATCCCGAAAAATCGCCCGAGATCATGGCAGTCCTGTCTGTCATTGATGAATTTAAACCAGAAGTCCATGTCGACGTGCATGGAACAGGATTGCAGGAATACAGTCCCGATCAATTAGGATCGCGCGAACGTTATCGTGGCCAAACCATGTTTGAAGTCACCGGTTCTGCTTATTCTAATTTCACACTTCGTCCCTGGGATTGGCGCATCACAGAAGCCATCAACAAGGCAGGCATGAAAGCCGGCTACGGCTATGATCGTTTCGAAGCGGATGCACAGAGATTGTTCTGGGGAAATCAGCTCACAGCGATGTCAAAAAAGCTTTGGCTGGGGCGCCCTATGTTTTATACAGCACATTATGGATATGCCCGTTATCATACCATGATCATGGCATTTGAAGTGGGCTGGGAAAGTAGCGGGCTAGCACGGTTAAAAGGCTTGATGAATATCGGCAATTCTAACTGGAAAGGCGCTTATTTTCCTGGCTATCCAGTTAACCGGATGCAATCTTACATCGGGCATTTTGTGAGTGCCTGGGGAGATACCCCACAAACACGTCGACGAAGTCGCGTCGAACTCTGGCAAAAACAACCTCGCCTCTC
>JAJDEK010000312.1 GCA_029259875.1 Planctomycetaceae bacterium | reverse complement strand
AAGCGGAAGGCAAACCGTTCAAAGTGATGTTGGTCGCCTGCATGCGTAAGCTGCTGGTGATCCTGAATACATTGGTCAAAACAAATTCCCACTGGAACCCAAATTATGCCCACAAAACCATTGAAAAATAACACAGCCGCTTCGTGGTAAGACTGTTTGCTATAGATGGTGTACAAGGAGCTGATTTCAGCGGGCTTACATAGCCTGAAGGATCTTTTGATCCAGAGTGAAGAGTGCTATCAACCTACAGTGATGCGAAGCAGTAGCTTGCTATGAATAAATCGTATGTAATAAAAGTCGTTCTTGAAGAGGTGAAACGTTGTACAAAATATAAACGACCGATTTTGAAATGATGCCGACTGCTTCAAAAGTGTTGAGTCGGAAAATGATACTTAGGCAGGGAGGTTTTTACTTGGCATTCTCTTGACTGCTTAACCGGCAGAGTTTTACAGCCTGTCCCCATTATTGAGAATTTCTAATCTGCTATCTCCCGAGTCCAAGAAACTTGCGGCTATTGCTTAGAGAATGCATTGCTTAGTTTTCTTCATGCATCTATCCTTCCTACTGAGTTGGGGATTCTACCCTACAACAAAGTGAAAAGTCCGCTTTGACCATAAGATAGCCATATCAATTCCAGGGGTTCGTTCTACTTTTGGATGGTGATTTTGCTCAAAAGGTCTCATCAGGTATCTCAAAATGGATCGTTTTCTATTTCCGAAATGGGCAAATACGATTGTACCAGTGCTCGGTGCGCTGGGTGCGGTTGGTGCCTTGTATGTCATTGGGATGGTAGCTTTTGGGGCAAGCCCTGAAACGACAGACGTGGGTTATCAGCCAGAGCAGCCCTTGCCTTTCAGTCATGCGTTGCATGCAGGTAAGTTGAAGCTCGATTGCCGATATTGCCACAATACTGTTGAAGTTGCTGGTCACGCTGCAATTCCTCCCACTTCTACTTGTTTAAACTGCCACAGTGGTGCCGATGCAAATGGAGTCGTTAATACAGTTTCCATTCATTCGACAAGTGCAAAGCTTGCACCCATTCGAGAAAGTCAGGCAACGGGTAAGTCGATGCAGTGGCGACGTGTTCATGACTTGCCAGATTATGTTTATTTTAATCATAGCGCTCATGTTCGTCGTGGTGTGAGTTGTGTTGCCTGTCATGGGCGAGTTGACAAAATGGAAAAAGTGACTCAGGTGGAACCGCTGAGTATGGGTTGGTGTTTGAAGTGTCATCGGAATCCTGAACCTAACCTTCGTCCACCAGAGTTTGTGACAAAGCTTGATTGGGAGGCTGATGGTGATCCGCATGAGGTGGGTGAAAAGGTTCGTAAGGAACTGAATTTAAATCCTTCTACTAATTGTTCTACGTGTCACCGCTAAGGGGTTCGGTTGTGGATAAGAAATATTGGCGAAGTCTGGATGAATTGCATTCCACGCCCGAGTTTCAAGAAATTTTAGATCGAGAGTTTCCGGTAGCAGCTTCCGAGTATCCTGAAGGGGTGTCGCGTCGTCGCTGGTTGCAGATTATGGGGGCATCTGTGGCTCTGGCTGGGGTCTCGGGTTGTCGTTGGGAAGATGAGAAGATTTCTCCCAGTGTATCACGTCCCGAAGGTCTGATTCCTGGGATGCCACAGAAGTATGCGACCTTTATGGAGTTAGGGGGACTGGCTGAAAGTCTACTGGTGACCTGTTATGATGGTCGGCCCATTAAAGTGGAAGGAAATCCTGATGCACCTCAGAGTAAAGGGGCTTCTTCTGTTTTTGCGCAGTCGGAAACGTTATCGTTATACGATCCTGATCGGGCTGTAGGGGTTGTCGAACGCAAGGATGGGGCGCGTTACGCTCGTGGTTGGCAGGCGTTTTTAGAGTATTCCGATTCTGTCTTAGGTCAGGCAAAGCGGGATGGTGGTGCCAAACTGCGTGTCTTGGCTGATGTGAGTTCTTCGGCTGCCAGAAAAGGTCTGCAGGAAAAGTTTTCTACTCTGTTTCCAAAATCGCAGTGGTATGACTATACCGCTTGTTCTCGCGACAATGTTTATGCCGGTTCAAAGTTGGCATTCGGAGAAGTAGTTCGACCGCATTTCGATTTGAGTAAAGCGGATATCGTGGTTTGTCTGGATGAGGATTTGCTGTCTGAGCATCCAGCAGCGTTGCTTCACACACGTGATTGGGCTGCCCGGCGCGATCCTGCTGCGGGTGAAATGAACCGTTTGTATGCTGTTGAAAGTCGATTTACAACAACCGGACTCGCAGCCGATCATCGGCTACCAACGCGCTCTGTCGATCTTGGTTTCTTTCTGGCAAAGCTTGAGGCGCAGGTTCAAGACCTGTTGTCTGGCAAGAAGCCAGAAGCCGCCGGCGATAGTTATGCAGAGAAAGTCCTGGCGGCGATGGCCGAGGATTTGGTTGCTAATCAGGGTTTGAGTTTAATTGCGATTGGCGCAGGTCAGCCTGCTGAGCTGCATGCCCAGGTTCACGCATTAAATGAGCGGTTGGGCAATGTTGGTAAAACCATTCGCTATAGCAAAGAGCCCTTGGCTAGAAACATTTCTTCCGTTGAAGCATTAACAAAGTTGACTGCAGAAATGCAGTCTGGGGCCGTCGATACTTTGGTGATTATTGGTGGGAATCCAGCATATAATGCTCCTGGTGATATCGAATTTGTGACTGCTTTGTCCAAGGTTCCCAATTCCATTCATCTTGGTGAGTACGAAGATGAGACATCTCTGTTGTGTAAATGGCATCTGCCGAAAACACATCCGTTTGAGCAATGGGGTGATGCTCGTTCTTATGATGGGACGCTTTGTGTTGCACAGCCTCTGATTGAGCCACTGCATGATGGTAAGTCCGAAGTCGAACTGCTGGCAATTTTATGCGGTGAAAAACATCCGAGTACTCTGGATTTGATTAAAGAAGCTGTGAAGGGTTCATTGGATCCGATGGCCGTGAATGCTTCCTGGCGTCGTCTGGTGCATGATGGCATTTTGAAGGGTAGTGCTCTGGGTGCCGTGTCGCCGAAAGCGAAAACACTTCCTCCAGCTAAAGCAGTTGATGCCGCTAACGAAGAGTTTGAGTTGGTTTTTTATCCCAGCCCACAGGTTTATGACGGCCGATTTGCAAACAGTGGTTGGTTACAGGAGACCCCCGACAATCTTACGAAAGTCACTTGGGATAATGCTGCCATAATTGCTCCAAGCACGGCAAAAAGTCTGGGAGTTGAATTTGGTTCTGTCGTGAAGTTGATTTTGGATGGGAAGTCAATTGAACTTCCAGTCTATGTTCTTCCAGGGCAGGCTCCGAACTCAATTGCAGTGGCCTTGGGTTATGGTCGAACTGCTGCCGGTTTGGTTGGTGGTGATGTTGCCCGAGATGTCGCGCCGGTTGGTGAAAATATTGCAGCGCTCCAGTCAAAAGGAAAAACGGACTTTGCCACCGGGTTAAAGGTTGAAAAAACAGATAAGCAATACGAACTCGCGATCACTCAAGACCATCACAGTATCGACACGGTTGGTGCGGGTGAAATTCATGGTCGGGTTGGTCAGCTTGTACGTGAAGGCGATGTCAGTGAGTATAAAAAGAATCCCGATTTTGCCAAAGAGCGAACGCACCATCCTGAGCTGAAATCCTTATGGGAAGAGCTTTCTTATGAGGGACAAGCGTGGGGGATGTCAGTCGATTTAACAAAGTGTGTGGGCTGTAATGCCTGTAGTGTTGCCTGTCAGGCGGAGAATAACGTTCCCGTTGTAGGCCGTGAGCAGGTGATTAAAAGCCGCGAGATGCACTGGTTGCGCGTGGACCGTTACTTTACTGGTGACGATATTGATAATCCCGGCGTTTCGATTCAGCCGATGTTTTGTCAGCAATGTGAATTGGCACCTTGCGAACAGGTTTGCCCGGTTGCGGCGACTGTGCACACAGACGAAGGGTTGAATGACATGGTGTATAATCGCTGTGTGGGAACCCGTTACTGTGCCAACAACTGCCCTTACAAAGTGCGACGGTTTAACTACTTTAACTACAACAAGGTCTATGAAGATCCGAATCGAAAATTGCAGGCATTGGTTCTTAATCCTGAGGTGACAGTACGTCATCGTGGGGTGATGGAGAAATGTACTTATTGTGTGCAGCGCATCAAGGCTGTTCAAATCGAATCCAAAAACGAGCAGCGTCCCATTGAAGATGGTGAAATTGTCACTGCCTGCCAGCAAGCATGTCCAGCAAATGCCATTGAATTTGGTGACTTGAATAATGAGAAATCACTTGTTGCAAAAGCACATGCGAATCCCAGATCCTATGCGGTTCTTTCTGAATTGAATATCAAACCGAGAACTGCTTACTTAGCCCGTATATTGAATCCACACCCTTCTTTGGCAAAGCCATCAACAGAGGGGCATGGGCATGGGGAACAACACGCTGATGCTGATCATCAAGAAAAGGCGGAAAAGCATTAGTAGTTAATAAATAGATACGAGTTTGACGGTTAGATTTACCAATCCTTAGAATTATAAAGTAAAGATATCAAAAGCCATGGCTTCAGTAACAGCAGAGCCAATTGACACAACAATCGAAGTTCCCGGTAAGCGAACTCCGCTCGTGACCGGTGCACACGATTATGGGACTGTAACCGAAGCCGTCTGTAGATTGGCTGAATGTAAAACACCCCTGTCGTGGTATGTGGCGCTCGGGATTTCAGCCTCCTTGATGGGAATGCTGTTTGGCCTGATCGGATATTTGATTATCACTGGTGTCGGTGTCTGGGGTAACCGCAGTCCTGTATTCTGGGGCTGGCCGATTGTGAACTTCGTATTCTGGGTCGGTATTGGCCATGCTGGTACTTTGATTTCTGCGATTTTGTTTCTCTTCCGCCAGGACTGGCGTACTGGAATTAACCGTGCTGCTGAAGCAATGACAATTTTTGCTGTGATCTGTGCGGGAGTATTTCCTGGAATTCATATTGGACGGGTCTGGTTGGCATATTGGCTTTTTCCGATTCCCAATCAAATGTCAATGTGGCCTAACTTCCGCAGTCCTCTACTGTGGGACGTGTTTGCCGTTTCGACTTATGCAACAGTTTCCCTGTTATTTTGGTATATGGGAATGATTCCCGATCTGGCGACATTGCGGGATCGTGCAAAAGGAAAAATTCAACAGTTTGCCTACGGTTTGCTTTCCTTGGGATGGAATGGTTCTTCGAGACACTGGCATCGCTACGAAAGAGCTTACTTGTTATTAGCAGCATTAGCAGCACCGTTGGTATTAAGTGTGCATACTATCGTTAGTTTTGACTTTGCTGTTTCACAATTACCGGGTTGGCATACAACTATTTTTCCTCCTTACTTTGTGGCAGGGGCGGTCTTTAGTGGTTTCGCAATGGTGCTCACTTTAATGATTCCTGCCAGATCAATCTGCGGCATCAAAGATTTGCTGACAGATCGTCACTTGGAAAACATGACGAAGGTGATTATTGCCACGGGGTCGATGGTGGGTTATGCCTATGCGATGGAATTTTTCATTGCCTGGTATGGTGGTAACCGCTATGAAATGTTCGCGTTTATTAACCGTGCCTTTGGGCCTTATGCATGGGCTTACTGGATTATGGTGAGCTGCAACGTTATCAGTCCTCAATTATTCTGGATTAAGAAAATACGCACTACTCCCTGGATGATTTTTGTGGTTTGTATTTTTGTGAATATCGGCATGTGGTTTGAGCGGTTTGTGATTACAGTCACATCATTAAGCCGTGATTTTCTGCCTTCCAGTTGGGGATATTTCCAACCCACGATTGTCGATGTCTTAATGCTTATTGGTAGTTTTGGTTTGTTTATGACACTGTTCCTGCTCTTCTGTAAATTCATGCCGATGGTGGCAATGGCAGAAGTTAAAAGTGTGATGCCTCGTCCGAGTGGCAAAGGTGATCATTGATAGGGGTTCCTCTATTAGCAGGCTAACAGTCAGGTACGACTTAACTCATTATTGAATAAAAAAGATTATGGCGACGACTATCGAACAACATGAAGAAACAAAAGCAAAAGCAGAGCCTGAACTTCTCGGGCTACTTGCCGAGTTCGATGATCCTGATGAATTGATCGAAGCATCAATGAAGGTCCGTGATGCCGGCTATCGCAAGTGGGACACTCACACACCTTTTCCACTTCATGGTATTGATGAAGCGATGGGGATCAAGTGGACCATTTTGCCTTGGATTGTTGCCGGCTGCGGATTGACCGGTGGTACCATTGCGGTTGGGATGCAATACTTTATGAACGCCGTTGATTATCCATTTCTGATCAGTGGCAAGCCCTTGTTTAGTATTCCCGCCAGTATTCCCATTACATTTGAACTTTCCGTTTTATTAGCCGCCTTTGGAGCATTTTTTGGCATGCTGGGCTTAAATCAGTTGCCTAAACTATACAATCCGATATTTAAATCGGATGCGTTTCGTCGTGTGACGAATGACCGGTTCTTTATCAGTATGGATGCCAAAGACGCAAAGTTTTCTGAGATCGATACTGGTGAGTTTCTTAAATCTCTGAAACCAATTCACGTAGAAGAGTTCTGGTCAGATACGGAATCTGCCAAATTGCCTCGTAGTCTCACGTTGGGTTTGAGTCTGGTTGGTGTTGTAATGTTACTCTCAGTGGGTTTGGTGGCTTATCTACGTACAACTACATCCCCTAATCCACGGATTCACATTATCCAAGATATGGACTTCCAGCCCAGTTTGAAGGCGCAGAATACGACAAATCTATTCCCCGATGGTCGAGAAATTCGTCCTAATATCAAAGGAACGATTCCGCGCGGGCAATTTAAAGACGACAACATCCCTTTCTATTATGGGTTAAAATATCTCCCTGAAGATCAGGATGTGGTGGTTATCGCATTACAAGATGAGAAAAAAGCGGATGATAAAAAGGCCACAGATAAGAAAGCACCGACAGATAAAACTCCAGCAGAAAAACCTGCTGCTCCCGCCGTAGTGGATCCTATTGCTGCTAAGCTGGACAAGTTACCTTGGGTAACAGAATTTCCGGTACCAGTTACAGAAAAATTGATGGCTCGTGGAAAAGAACGCTATCGAATTTACTGCTCTGCCTGCCATGGGCTTGGTGGTGAGGGTGATGGTCTGGTTTCATTGCGAGCGATGGAATTACTACAAGGGACCTGGGTAAAACCAGCTTCTTATCATACAGCAAATGTGCGTAAGCTTCCCATCGGTCGTCTTTATCATTCGATTACGAATGGTGTCCGCAAGATGCCCGCGTATGGTTCACAAGTTCCACCAGAGGATCGCTGGGCCATTATTCTGTATCTGAAAGCGTTGCAAAAGAGTCATCAGATCGATGCGAATACCATTTCTGAAGCTGAAAAAAGAAAGCTTCGGGATACTAAGTAATAAAGTAGAGTCCACAGGCAACTTGTTGAATTTCATTCTGTTGTAAACAAGAATAGTTATGCAAACTTCACCTGACACAAATAATAAGATTTCCGTTCAAACACTGTCTGAACTCGGGCCACTTCCGATGAAAGTGGCCTTAGGATGTGCTGTGCTTCTGCCAGTCGCGTTTGTGTTAGGGCTATTTACTGATAACGGAACAAAGATTTTTGCATTCTCTTATTTGCAAAGTACATTTTTCTTTTTGAGCATTTCACTTGGTGCTTTGTTCTTTGTGCTGATTCAACAATTGACGCGTGCAGGTTGGAGTGTTGTACTACGCCGCATCTCTGAATTTATCTCGATGGGTGTCATCCCCTTAGCGGTTCTTGTATTGCCAATCGTTCTAGTGACACTTTCTGGAAACGATATTTTATATCAATGGGCAAATCCAAAAATTGTAGCCGGCGATCATCTATTGCAAGCGAAAGCCCCTTATTTAAACGGTGGTTTCTTTGCTCTGCGATATGTGATCTATTTTGGATCGTGGATCTTCCTGGCACGGTTCTTCTTGAATAAGTCTGTTGCCCAAGATGAAAATGGCGACCCTGAATTAACACTCTTGATGGAGCGTCGGAGTGGTCCGGCACTTTTACTCTATGCATTTACGGTATCGTTTGCTGCGATCGATTTTATTATGTCTCTGGACGCCCACTGGTTCAGTACGATTTTTGGAGTCTATTATTT
>JAJDEK010000311.1 GCA_029259875.1 Planctomycetaceae bacterium | reverse complement strand
CCATTGTCTCTCTAAAATGTATGGTTAAACTTTGAGGCTTTGATTTGATTGGTACTGTCATCGTAACAGGGATTCAGTAACGTCACTAACATGATTATAGTCTAGCGAACAAATTTGCAAACCACTATTCTCTGATCAGATATTGATCCAGCCCTGTGAATCTATGATAGTTGAGGAATTGCGAGAAATCATAGGCATACAGGTTCGGTTCCTGTAGAATTTATGAACTTCTATTGTTCTTATTGTTTGCCTACTTTGATGAAAGCGGGATGTGCCTCAAATCAAAATCACAGAACAAGAATCCACTCCGTTTACCCGTTTAGAGATAATCGCTGTTGTGGTTGTCTTTTTGTTGGGGTGCTTCTTCCGCTGCCTGTTTCTCTCCGAGACTGCGATCGAACATTTTGATGAAGGAGTTTATGCCTCCAATTTGTGGTTTAGTCCAGAGCAGGGGGCCGAGTATCCAGGAAGGTATTTCTATGCGCCTCCGTTCTTGCCCTTTCTGATTGAGTGGTCGATGGTCTTCCTTGGCAGTGGTTCCTGGGGTACCTTTCTGCCTTCATTATTATTTGGAATTCTGACTGTCCCTTTGATCTGGTGGGTAGCACGAAATTGGTTTGGCCCCGCGGCTGGATTGGTGGCTATGTCACTAGCCAGCTTTAGTGATCTGCATCTTGTCTATAGTCGAACTGCTTTGACCGATGTTGCCTTGGGATTCTTTTTAGTCTTAAGTGTGTATCTGATCTGGAAGAGTTATCTCAGTCGAGACTGGAAGTGGCCTGTTCTGGCTGGTGTTACTGTCGGAGCAGGGTGGGCTACCAAATACAATGGTTGGCTTCCATTGGCGGTCGGACTTTCTGGAATGGTTCCCTGGCTTTTCATCTACCGGCGGGAACTCAGTTCGAAGTCGAGCTACTTTATACGCTGGGGAGTGGTTGCGTGTATCGCCTTCCTTGTTTGGTTACCAGTGCTGATGGGGCTTCAGAAGTGGGGAGGCTACGCTGTTGTCGCTGCCAATCACAGCCGCTATGTGGTTGGATTCTCCGGCTGGCTGGATTCGTTTTCTCGACAGGTTAAGAACCACGAATTGCTGGAAGGGACACCAGGTTACATTGGGATCGCTTTGGTCTGTCTAATGCTCTGCTTATTATTTCATATGATGAAGGTCCAAAAGCAGGTAGCCATCGATAGGGGATCAAAATCTGATCGTTCCACGTGGAATGCGATGTTGATCGGGGTGTTGGCAGGGCTGCCTCTCATCGGAGTTTATCTTTTGGGAGTCAGTCCCGTGCTTGGGATCTTGGGAAGTTTGGGGATCCTCCTGCAGTTATTTTTTGCTGGAAATCGAACGGGGCAAAAGCAAAGGGAATCTGACAGTCCTGAGTCAGATTCATTGAGTCGATCTTTGGCAGCATGGTTATTGGCAGCCTGGTTTGTTGGATTGTTTCTGGCGACCCCGCTTTACTATCCTTATCCTCGCTTGACGATTCCCTGGACCATCTCAGCCTGGTTGGGGACGGCCGCACTCGCGGGGTGGATTGAGCAGCGTGGCACAAATTCACTGTTCCGTTTCTTGTCTGACAGCGATAAAGAACGGTTCTCTTTCACCCCAGAAATCAGTGTTAGTATTACCTTGATAATTGCCCTCTGTTTACTGCCTTGGTCCGTGGCTGCTTGGCAGCCTCGTAATGGACTTGCTGTGATCTCCCAGAATGTGTTGTCTGACATACGAGCAGAGACCGATGCTGGCTCCTCTGATTCGATTCTCTATATTTACGCTGAGCCGGGATTATTCTTTAATCTGAATGCACAAGGGCACTCACTAACTGGCCCCGTGGCTGACTTTCAATTTCTGAAAACGCTTCCACCCGGTGTCCCAGTCTACTTGTTGACGGGTCCTCATGCTGCCGCTGATGCCGATTTTCAAAAGAAGTTCAATCAAGTGCGTGATCGCTTTGATTTAGTAAAGTCCTACGATTATTCGCCAAGTCTGCTAGTAAGACTGAATCAGGCACATGTGAGTAATGGATCTGAGACCGAACCGATCTTGTTATATCGGACGAAATGATTTTGGCAGATTGGGTGTTCCACGTGGAACGGCCATGAGAGCTGATCCTGTTCTCATACTTTCGAAAAGCCCTCTTGCTTCAAACTGCAATTCGAAATAGAATCCCGCGCCTCGTGTAGTGCCCTTATTTTTGTCAGGCAGTTTAATTGTAAGAAGAGAACGGTATGGACGAACAAAATCAAACAGAAGCTGATAATTCCTCTGAGCAGTCAGAAACTCCAGGTGCTCCTCGACGCAGATTAGGTCGCGGCTTGAATGCGTTATTGGGGCGTAATGGTTCCGATTCGGAATCAGAAGAGCAGACAGATCAAATGGGGATAGACGGACCTGAAGCCTCTGGCCCCACTGAGCAGGATGAGATAGACATCGATCTCATTGAGCGAAATCCCTATCAACCTCGCCAGGACTTTGCACCGGAATCACTTAAGGAATTGGAAGGCAGTATTCGTCAGCATGGCGTCCTGCAACCGTTACTCGTACGTCCCTTTGATGGAGCCTACCAACTGATTGCCGGTGAGCGGCGATTGAAGGCAGCTCGCGAAGCGGGACTGAATACAGTTCCCTGCCGCGTACTGAATCTGGAAGAGCGACAGGTTTGCGAAGTGGCGATTGAGGAGAACCTCAAACGTAAAGATCTGAATGTTCTCGAAAAAGCCCAGGCTTTCAAGAATTACTTGAGCCAGTTCAACAGCACGATTGAGCAGCTTTCACAAAGATTAAGTCTGGATCGTTCTACCGTCAATAATATGATACGTCTGCTCGAATTGGCAGAACCTGTCAAGCAGGCTTTGCAGAATGAGAAGATCTCTGCCGGTCACGCGCGGGCACTTCTGAGTTTGGAAGAAGAACGACAGGTCGCTGTGTGCGAGCAGATTCAGGCAGAATCACTGTCGGTACGAAAGACTGAAGCCGAGGTTCGGAAAATAATCAAAGGGGAAACGGACACTGTTCCCTTCGAGAATACAAAGCAGGCTACCACTGCTCCTGAAATGACCAACCACTTGGTGGATCTACAGCAGCAATTGCGGGAAAGCCTGGGGGCGAAAGTGGAGATCAAACTCAAGACAGATCATTCCGGACAGATCATGATCCCCTTCGATTCTAATGAAACGTTCGAGCGGATTACTGGAGTATTACGAAAGACTGCTTGATTAAAAGAACATGATTTCAACTTGAATATCCGGTGACCCGAAAAGCAATCATTTGTTTTTCGGGTTTGTTTTTTGTTGGAGATTCAACAAGATCTGTCGGAACGTCGGGTTCCCTGGTTGCAATCGGATGAGCTTGTCGACCGATTCCAAAGCCAACTTCCACTTTTCCTGTTTCTCATAAAGTAGGGTCAACATCAATTGGAAATCGGCTGACTGTGGTTCCAGATCGCAGGCTTTAGTGAGCGCGGTCACTGCTTCGTCTTCTCGTCCTAATAGATAGTACAGCAAACCTAGTCGGTATTGCAGGAGCGCATTCTGTGGTAACAGCTTTGCATCGCGGGCCAGCAACTCGGCTTCTTTGGTCCGTAATTGTTTGGCCTCATCGGTTCTTCCTAGTTGTTCTAGAAGTTGAGCCAGATTCGACCGTGGGCCTGCTATCGCTGGTGAGAGTTTAATTGCCGTACGGAATTCCTGTTCGGCCTGTTTCATGTCTCCCTGGTTGGCATACAGAATTCCCAGACTCATGTGGGAACCTGATTGGTCTCCGTCAGTAAGTAATCCGGTCTTGTATTCTTCGAGAGCATCTTTCAGTGCCTGCTTGTTTTCTTTTGTATCTGGTAAAATCGGGAGCGAAGACAGAATGCGCGCAACCTCAGACCGT
>JAJDEK010000032.1 GCA_029259875.1 Planctomycetaceae bacterium | reverse complement strand
TTCGAGATCTGGCCATTGAGTTTCGCGAACAAGGTCAACAATCTCAGGTTGCGTTCCATACAATCTCAGAGCGTGCCGAACGCAGAGCGGTCCGCAGATAGCACTATTTGATTCAGCGACACGGGACTGCAAGTCAGCAGTTCCTTCGTCGTCCTTTTCTGCAAACGCATTCTGAACCATGGCGATGACAGCAATCGTGCAGATGAGTATTTGAATGCGGTTCATGGTCAAATACCCTCCGCGCCGATTGATATGGACGAACCGATGGCTGAGAAAGGCACTTGCAGCTTGTCTAGGCGACTATTATGAAAGGACAGCTCGATTTGACCTTCGATAAATCGTGGCGCTTTATTTGAGTCGAAAGTCGCTTGCAATTCCCACACGGTTTTGGAAACAGGCTTCCATTGAAATGCGAGTGCGGCTCCTCCCTTGCTCGTCACAGTAGCGAATTCAGATGAATCTGGAGCAACTTGTTGGTTAAATACAATACGGAGGGATCGACTGGTAACCGCCCCCGCCTTGCATTCGCCGAAGAAGAGCTTAGAAGGACTCGCCCTAACGAGAGGTATTGTGTTCAACTGAACGTGGACGTTTCCATCGAACCCATCTAATCCGGGCTGCGCGATCGTGAGTAGGGCCGAATCGCGTCTCTGCGAAAGCGGGACTTTGTCAACATGCAGGAGTACACGCCAAGACTGCCGCGGTTCACCAAGTCCTTTGATATCTTGCCTCTTGGGGAGCAGTGTGCTGGAAACTCGCAACCACGGCTTTGAACCGGCTATTCGGAGAGTTTTCCAATCGGAGTTGCCGAAGTTATGAACCATGAAGTGGTGTTGAACCGGCTGTTCGCCCACAACAGTATTGACCAGAATCTCGCGAGGCGAACAGGTGATCGGTTCGCGAACTTTGGCCTTAAGGACGAGCCGAAATTGGGGGTCATCGGGACCTGAGTAAGTCACGAGAACAGATTGTGACTCATCCGAAGTTCGCTGCCCGGCCGTGTATTTTACGACCATGGATTCCGTGGCGCCAGGTGCAATTGTTGTACTTGATGACTCTGTAGCCGTGCATGAACAGCTTACGTTAACTGAGAGAAGCTTCCACGCATTGTCACTGGGATTCGCAATTTGAAATCGATGTTCGCCGATGAATCCAGGCTTGACGACACCAAAATCATACACAAGAGTCTTTATTTTCAGGTCGTTGTCTCCCACTAGGCCGGCTGGCTGGACGTCATTGGACCACGGCAGCGAGAAAGAGAACTCAAGATAGATAAGTGCAAGTATGGCAAGGGCGACTGCCAATGCGGCAACTGCGAATGCCCACTTGGTTGCCAAAGAGAACAACGATCGTGAAATGGGAGCAAGATGGATGTTAGCCATTCTATATCCTGTTGGTTCTAAAGAATCTACAACTTTTCATTACAAAAACCGCCCAAAACAACACCTGTGAATACTGTACTCTTCATGAGTAGTTCGACGTAACTTCTAGGTAAATCGCATTAGGATTGTGACAAAGCGAATACAGAGTGCTAGGGGCGATAGGGGGCGATGCACAAAATTATAGAGAAATTATCCACACTTATTCCAACGGACAGCTCGACCAGTCCCGTCGCCTCGAAAGTGAATGAGCGGCACTTTCAGTGACCGATTTAGACGTTTGATTGTCTCTCTCAGTCGCTCGGAGGGCACGATGTCATGATCATCCGGCAGAGGACTGTCGATGCATTCTGGCCAGCCGAGTTTCTCGAATTCAGACAGCAGCCTCTCCTGGTTAGGTGCAGTTCGTCGAAAGTGTTTAATCACTCTGCCGTCGAGCGTGAGCAATCGAGCGGCGGAGTCCCAATGAGGGATCGGAGCACCGTTGCGGGCAAGAGATGCTTGATACGCATTCATAACTTCTCCACAAATGCGTTCGCCTTTGCCCGTCAGTTCGAACAGGAGCCCACTCCCGTTGGCTTCAGAAGCTAGACACTCGGCAGCGACCAATTCCGCGATATCTGGTAGGGTAAGGCCGTATTTCTGAAACTCGGACTCGCTCAGCGGCCTGCCCTCACTTTTACCCTGAACCTCTCGTGCAGCCAACAGTCGTCGAATCGCTCTCGAATTTTCATCGGGAATCGCCAACTGTGGTAAATCGATCCGGTTTGTACGCTGCTGCTTCGCCATTGCAACCTGATTTGCGTTCCAATCCCATTCGAAGTGCGACCGAGCGTTCAGCCGATGAGTTGTTTAGAAACTTAGACAATGCTCGGCCCTTGAGTACCCAATCGAAGCTATCGAAATTGGCGATGAAAAGCGAACATAAATTTCCTGAAAATGTGTGAACTGGCAATATTTTCTTACTAAGTCAATGAAATCACATCGGAGTGTGATTCCGTGAAGTGATAGGTTAAACAACCGGTCGTAGTACATTGTGAACTCAAGGATTAGATATCACTCGGCACTTGCAGACGGTAAGAGAACACGAAATAATAAAATACCTCTTTCCATACTACTAACAATACCACTGCGAGAAAAAAGTATGCTCCGACTATTCCTGACATTTTTTACGACCGTCTCGCTTTTAGTTATATCTAAGCAGGTAAAGGCAGAAAATCCAAACATCATTGTCATTATGGCTGATGATCTTGGTTATGGTGATGTCTCTTGTTATGGTGCCACTGCACTTAAAACGCCGCACATCGACAAACTTGCTGCAGAAGGTCTTCGCTTTACGAGTGGCTACTGTTCGGCTTCCACCTGCACACCGACACGGTATTCAATGCTCACAGGGACTTATGCTTTTCGCGGCAAACGAACAGGAATCGCCCCACCAAACTCGCCCGCAATTATTAAACCGGGTACCGAAACGGTTGCTTCCCTATTGAAACGCGCGGGTTATACTACTGGCGTGATTGGTAAATGGCACCTTGGACTTGGCGGTAAGGGAGGCCCAGAATGGAACGGACAACTAAAGCCAGGACCACTTGAAATTGGATTTGATACTTGCTTTCTGTTGCCGACTACCAATGATCGTGTACCTCAGGTTTATGTCCACAATCACCGGGTTCTCAATCTCGATCCTGCCGACCCGTTATGGGTGGGAACAAAAAAGCCGAGTCCCGACCATCCCACAGGGAAAACTCATCGTCATACACTGAAGATGGATTGGTCACACGGGCACAACTCGACAATTCACAACGGCATTAGCCGCATTGGGTTTTATACTGGCGGTCATGCCGCCCGCTTCCGTGATGAAGACCTGGCCGACAAGTGGGTTGAGAAATCGGTC
>JAJDEK010000310.1 GCA_029259875.1 Planctomycetaceae bacterium | reverse complement strand
GTGAAGGCAGATGATAGCGTTTCAATGGTGAAAAAATAGGCCACCAGAATACGAGACCAGCCAGCAAAAATGTGGCATCGCGAAAAACTCCCAGAGCATAATTCTCTGTTGAAGCGTTACAAAACGAGGGCACATGCCAGAACCACATGACTCCTAAGCCGCTGAGCCAGCCTAGAAAAGGGACTGCCAATACATAGCCCAGCCGGTTCATGAACGGATGGCTAAAGAGCGATTCTGTTGCTGATTTGGAAAGACTCAGTAGGAGGAAGAGCGGTACAATCAGCAGTAGTAACAGATGCTGAATGACATGGGCGCTAAAGAGGTAACCATCGGACAAAACTCCAATGGGTGAGACATACGCCATCGCCAAAGTGAACATCGCGATCACAAAATAAAGACTGCGTTTACCTAATGCGCCACGCTGAACCAGCACGTAAAGTCCTATTAGAGACAAAACCAGTAACCAGACTGGTGAACTCCATTTCCATAATCCGCTTGTCAGATCGAAATACGAACTCATTGCAGAAGTCCCAGATAAATGATTCCAAAAACAAACAGCCAAACAACATCCACAAAATGCCAATAGACTCCTACTGCGCCAAAGACATCTGATTTTTTAGGAGTCAGATTCCCTTTGAGTCCCATAATCAGCATCACTATCAACGCAATGACTCCTGCGGTGACATGAATTCCGTGGAATCCGGTGATCGTAAAAAATGTTGCTGTAAATAGATCGGTATTGATTGTCACGTCGCTTGTTAATAAACCGGTATATTCCCAAACCTGTCCCGCCAGGAATATGATTCCGAACAGGATCGTCACTCCCAGGGAGAAGGTAAACAGAGACTTCTTGCCGGCTCGTAAAAATCGTTCTGCGAGCCAGAAGGTCACACTACTGGAGATCAGGAACAGACTAAAAATACCGGTCCGTTCCACATCTAATACGGAAGCCGTAACAACACCTCCGCGATTGCGTGTGTTAAACACGACAAACGCAATCAGTAACAATAGAAAGAAGACCGCTTCGGAAGCAATAAATGCCCATGCGGCGATTTTAGGTAAATTGAGTCGCTTTCCTTTGTCGGGAGGCGTCTGTGCGGACTTCCAGTCTGCGTATTCAGGGTGGTTCATATCCCAAACCGGACGACGGCTTTTGATTTCTGGAAGCGAGCTAAAGTTTTCAGGTGGTGGTGGGGAAGTCGTGGCCCATTCCAGTGTGAACGCATCCCATGGATTATCGCCGGCAATTTTTCCTTTGCGTAAACTGATCCAGATATTCCAAAGAAATACGAGTGTGCCGACTGCCATAAAAATGGCGCCTATTGAAGCAATTCCATTTAAGAGTGCCCAGCCGGGGTTATCGGCGTAGGTATAGACTCGGCGAGGCATGCCCATCATTCCCAGAAAATGCTGGACCATAAATGTCATATTAAAGCCGAGGACCCACAACCAGAATTGCAGGATTCCCAACCGTTCGTTGAGCATACGGCCTGTCATTTTGGGGAACCAGTAATAGGTGGCTGAGAATAAAGAGAAGACAAGTCCACCAATCAATACATAATGAAAGTGGGCAACCACGAAATAGGTGTCAGTCAACTGCCAGTCGATTGGGACGGCTGCGAACATAATCCCCGTTAAGCCGCCGATGACAAACTGCAATAGAAAAGCGACTGCAAAGTGCAATGCCGTATTGAATTGGATTTCTCCGCCCCAGAGTGTGGCCGTCCAGTTAAAGACCTTGATGCCTGTGGGAATCGCAATCAGCAGGGAACCGATGGCAAAAAAGATATCAGCATACATACCCAGACCGACGGCAAACATGTGATGCGCCCAGACACCATAGCCCAGCAGCACAATGGCTACTGAAGAGCCTGCTACAAAAGTGTATCCATAAATTGGCTTGCGAGAGAATACGGGAATGACTTCGGAGATCATTCCAAAACCGGGGAGGATTAAGATGTAAACTTCAGGGTGACCAAAGATCCAGAAGTAGTGTTGCCAGAGAACCGCAGATCCACCACGTGTGGGATCAAAAAACGCGGAACCAAGCCAGCGGTCAAGTAACAGCATTGACAATGCCGAGTTTAATGCCGGTAATGCCAGGATGATCAAGATGACCTGCATCAACATCATCCAGACGAATAGGGGAACCCGCTGCAAACTCATACCTGGTGCGCGCATGCAGATAATCGTGGCAAAAATATTAATCGCTGCGGAGACGGAACCAATTCCCATAATCAGTAAGCCAATAATCCAATAGTCAACACCCTGCAATGAACTATAGGCTTTGGTGGAAAGAGGCACATAGCTGAACCAGCCGGCATTCGGAGCTGATCCTGTCAAGAAACTATAATGTATCAGCAGTGCTCCAAAAAATAACATCCAGAATCCGAAGGCGTTCAGGCGGGGAAACGCAACATCACGGGCGCCGATCATCAACGGAACAAAATAATTGGCAAATCCCGTCAACACGGGCATTCCCACCAGAAAGACCATGGTGGTGCCATGCATGGTAAACAATTGGTTGAACATTTCTGGCGAAAGCACGGTATTATTGGGGAATGCCAATTGCGCTCGTATCAACAACGCTTCAAAACCAGCCACTGCCAGATAAAAGACGGCGGTCAGAATATACATAATGCCGATACGTTTATGATCGAGCGTACTCACCCAGTCGAGCATCACGGTCGAAGTGACCGGAGGCTCGAGCTTGGCAAGTTCTGATTGTTTGATCGATCCTGTCGTCACTTGAGTGTCTCCAGGTAGGCTACGAGTTGTTTGAGATGCTCTTCATTCAGCTTAAAGTCTGGCATTTTACATCCTGGTTTGAGTGCTTGTGGATCTTTTAACCACAGAGCCAGATTTTCCGGTGAATTCTCGATCACACCGGCACCAATTTCCTTACGGCGGGCAAAATGTGTCAAATCAGGGCCGATCCTGGCTTTGGCTGATGTGCCTTCAATCGTATGGCATTGTTGGCAGGTCGCCTGGAAAAAGAACTGTTTGCCAGCAGATGCCAGTGGAGAAAGTAATTTTGGTTGTGCGGCTGCTTTGTTTTCACTCGCCAGCCATTGCTCATATTCCTCGTCGGATACCGCATAAACTTTGAAGTTCATCCAGGCATGTTGTGCGCCACAATATTCAGAACAGCGTCCCTGATAAGAGCCGGGTTTGCTGGCTTCCAGCCAAATATAGTTTTCGCGCCCCGGGATGGCATCGATCTTTCGGCCAAGTTGCGCCACCCAGAAACAGTGGATCACATCAGCAGAGGAAACCTGGACGCGTAGCTTTTTGCCGACAGGTATATAAATTTCATTTGCTGAGATCACACCCGATTTCGGATATTCGACTTCCCACCACCATTGATGGCCGGTCACAATCAAATCGATTTCGCTAAGATCTGTTTTGCCGTCTGGATCAGCTTTGGGAATGGCATTCAGTGTGATGACCAGGTTCGCGCTGATGGCGACCAGCCAAATCACAATAATGACGGGGCCGACCATCCAGGCAATTTCTGTTTTTTCGCTACCGAAATCCTGTTCAGGCAATGTCTGTTTGCGTCGACCACGTGAGATG
>JAJDEK010000309.1 GCA_029259875.1 Planctomycetaceae bacterium | reverse complement strand
TGTAGAGGAAGGGGTCACCGATTGGCGGTTGATGCATGATTTATGCGAGATCGTGGCGGAACGCCAAACAGGACGTGCAACCTATGATCAAGTGACCTTATTCAAGTCGTTTGGCTTGGATGTGGAAGATGTGGCAATGGGAGCCAAGATCTACGAATTGGCGCTTGAAGAAGGTCTGGGAGTCGAACTACCGTTTTAAAGTCACAGAGAGAAACAGAGAATAGTTCTATAAATTATGCTTTTCCTGTTGTTTGACGTTTTGGTAGATGGTTTCCATTTCCTGTAATGAAGCGTCCTGAATGGAGTGACCTGTTTTTTCCAGTTGCTGTTCGATCTTCTGGACGCGCTGTTGGAACTTACGGTTACTTTTTCGCAGTGCTTCTTCCGGGTTAATCTTCCAACGTCGGGCGATGTTGGCCACCACGAATAAAATATCACCTAACTCACCTTCTACCCGTTCTCGCAGTTCTGGGTCATCGATTTGTGCGTCAGCGATGATATCAGCTTCTACTGTCGCAGGGGTATCAGGGATTTTTCCCTCAGGATAAATTTCGTCTGCCAACTCCTGAATCTCTTCACGTAATTTATCAAACAGCATATCCCGATGTGGAAAGTCATAGCCGACTTTGGCTGCTTTCTCTGCAATGCGCGATGCCCGTGCGAGAGCAGGTAAAGCTTGAGGCAGGCCGTCAAAAATGGAATTGCGCTGTTTTTCCTGTTCCTTGATTTGATCCCAGTTCTTGCGAACCTCTGCTGAGGATTTTGCAGTCACATTTCCGAATACGTGAGGATGACGATCGATCATTTTTTGAGTCAGCCGATCAACGACATGTGTTAAATCAAAGCGGCCTTCATCAGCGGCGATCTGAGCATCGAGGACAATCTGCAACAGCAGATCTCCCAATTCTTCAATAATATGTTGATCGTTGCCAGAATCAATGGCTTCTAAAAGTTCGTAAGTCTCTTCCAATGTGTAGGGTTTAATGGATTCCAGCGTCTGTTCTCGGTCCCAGGGACAGCCCTCTGGTGACCGTAAACGGGCAATGACATCACAAAGCTTTTCAAATGCAGGGGTTAATACACTATAATCAGGGGGAACACCTGATGAGGGGGGAGAATCAGTATCAGATGGTGCAGGAAGAGATTGATGATCAGAGTCTGTCATTGTACTACCGTATGATTCACCTGTAAGCGATAATTGTGTAGGATAGTTGTATCGTAGCGAATTCACTTCGCTCTGAAAATTCTCACGGAAATCATGAGGCATAAAAGATGAGTTTTCTAAAGAAAAGTTTGATGAGCAGTATGGTCTTATTACTGTCTTTGGGTTCGGGAATGGCTGCTGATTCCTCGCTGCAAAATGATAAGGAATCAAAACAGCGGGAAATGCTGGAAAAGAAATTTACACAGCAGATGTCCGGTGCAACGCTAGTCGGACACTTTTCTATTGATGGCAAAAATAATGGCAAGCCACCACGTGTGGAACGTTATGAAATTGCTTCAGCAAAAAAAATATCCGGTGATCAATGGATGATTACTGCACGTATTAAATACGGCGAACATGACGTCAGTGTACCGATGCCATTAAATGTTTTCTGGGCAGGGGACACACCAGTCATTTCACTGACCAATTTAACCATTCCAGGACTCGGAAATGCTTTTACTTCGCGCGTGATGTTTTTTGAAGGACGCTATGCGGGTACTTGGCAGCACGGTAAAGTTGGCGGGAATCTCTGGGGAAAAATTGAATACGCAGAGCAGAAGGCCGATGATTCCAAAGAGAAGTAAGTAGTGAGCTATATTAATCATTTGCGGAGTTGATTCATGGGTCAGAGATTAAGTGTCAGTCTATTCTGTTTGGTTTTGTGTCTCGCCAGCAATGGAGATTTATTTGCCGCTGAAAAAAGTTCTCAAATACAGAAAACACAAGTCATAAAGAGACCTTCCCTGATTCCAATCAAAGTAAAAAGCACTCTGGATCAAAGTTTGCAACCATCTCTCATCTGGGTACCGGAAGCTGCCAAGACAATTCTCACGCCATTGTTTGTATTCCTGCATTCCTGGAGCGGGGACTATAAGCAGAGGAATACCAAATGGCAGGACGAAGCTGTGAAGCGTGGTTGGATTTATTTGCATCCAAATTTTCGGGGAGTGAATCAGCA
The DNA here is from genome assembly GCA_029259875.1 of Planctomycetaceae bacterium. GTDB lineage: Bacteria > Planctomycetota > Planctomycetia > Planctomycetales > Planctomycetaceae > Gimesia. The sequence continues at coordinate 10,367 of JAJDEK010000309.1, read as the reverse complement.
GCCGGAAGCCTGCGGTTCCAAGTTGGCTCGTCAGGATATTCTGGATGCGATCAATTACATGATCGAACATTACCAAGTCGACCAGGCGCGTATCTATCTGGCGGGGTCATCGGGAGGCGGCCACATGACGATGTTGATGGCAGGGCATCATCCGGGCCGGTTCTCAGCGGCTTCCGCATGGGTGGGTATCAGTGATCTTGCAGACTGGTATCGTTTTCATATCAAGGATGGGGTTCCTCAGAACTACGCGCAAATGATTCTAAAATCTCTTACCGAGAAGCCAGGCACTTCGTCTGAAATTGACGCGGAGTACCGCGATCGTTCTCCCCTATATTGGATCGATAACGCAACAAAATTACCTCTTGATCTGAATGCCGGAGTCACCGATGGCAAAACCGGCTCTGTTCCCTTTGCACATACATTGCGCACATTCAATGTGCTTGCGGAAAAAAATCGAACCACTCCGATTACAAAAGAGGAAATACAACAACTTTGGGATCACGGCAAATTGAAAGAGCCTCAGCCAACCGACCAAGTGACAGATAAAACCTATGGTCGGGACATTCATTTAAGAAGGAATTCCGAGGTAGCGCGTGTCACCATATTCGAGGGGGGGCATGAAGGCTTACCGCAACCTGCCTGCGAATGGCTATCAAAGCAGGTGCGTAACACTTCAACTTTTGAGAAAAAATAGAAGACCAGAGATAAATCGAGTGAGATGCCGATGCGATCGGTTTGCTGAGATCGCTTTGATTTGAGTGTCTGATATTCGTTGTCTGTCTGGTAAAGTGGAGCTGACAAGGCAGTTTTTGGAAAGATTATCGAATGCTCTTATTGTATGGGTTCTTTCATAGGAGTTCCTGATTTCCTTGGACGAAGCCTGATTCAGTGAATTGACTATTCAAACCATATACTTTGATCGCATAGAATGTCGCTAATCCCAAGCCTCACCAAAACGCGTGCAAGAAATTCAACCTGAGAGTTAAAAACTTTGGATCGCCAACAGCAAAGAATCGCAGAAGATCTTTCCAGTCTGATTGCAGGAGACGTGCGATGCGATCCGGTGGCGTTGTCTATTTACTCCAGTGATGCAAGCCTCTATCAGGTACCTCCCTTATGCATCACTTATCCCCGCGAGCGGGAGGATCTAATCGCGATTGCTAAATACGCCACTGACATGAATGTTCCCATCATCCCGCGGGGAGCAGGAACAGGATTGGTTGGTGACGCTATTGGTAGTGGAATTGTTATTGATTGTTCACGTTATCTGACAGATTTTGAGTTGATCAATGATAATCTGGTGCGTGTTCAACCAGGAGTGGTACATGCCCAGCTCAATCGATTTTTAAAACCACTTGGATTGTATTTTCCTCCTGATCCCTCCAATACGGAAGTGACAACCATTGGCAGTATGCTGGCTATTGATGCCGCTGGTTCGCGCGCCATTCGTGTTGGCTCAACCCGCGATCATGTTAACTGTCTGGAAGTGGTGCTGTCGGATGGAACTTGTTTTGAGGTAGGAAATGAAAGCCTCTCAATTCTCAATCAGCCTCTCACAACGGCCTCGACGAGCGCACCTCTATTGGGTGATGTACCCACTGAAGCACGAGCAGAACAAGCCAAGCGAACGATTTTGAGCAAACTTTCCCAACTCCTGACTGACAATAGGCAATTGATTTCGGAAAAACAAAATTCCAACATTCCTAATTGCAGTGGATATTATTTAAAAGGAATCAAGACCCGAAATCATCTGAATCTGGCGCGCTTATTGGTTGGTTCAGAAGGCACGCTGGGGTTATTTTCCTCTGCGGTATTGCATGTTTCTCCTTTACCGGCACACCGTGGTGTTGCTCTGTTATTGTTTGGAGATCTGGCATCAGCGATCCGTGCAGTGCAAACGATTACTTATCTACAACCTTCCGCCTGCGATTTGCTGGATCGACGCTTGCTGTCTTTAGCAAGAGAGGCCGATCCTCGTTTTGCATCACTAATTTCAACGGCAGCAGAAGCCGCTTTATTAGTTGAACAAGTGGGCTTTAGTGACTCACAAGTGCAAAATAGATTGCATAACGTGATCTTGGCAGTGAAAAATGTCAACTCGCGTGTTGTGGTAGCGATGGAGACACATCAGGCCGATGAAGTGGATTTCCTCTGGTCACTACCACAAAAGGTAGTACCCTCACTGAGTCGATTACCAGGAGAAGCGCGTCCTCAGCCTTTTGTGGAAGATATTGCCGTTCCTCCGGAATGCTTGTATGAGTTTTCTCAGAAGGCGCAGAAAGTATTTCAGCGTCACCAGGTCACGGCGACGTTATATGCGCATGCGGCTTCAGGGCAAATTCATCTACGACCTTTTCTTCCAGCGTTGACTGAGCAGAATGCACCGATCCTGGAAAGTATTGCTCGCGATTTATATCAGACGGTCTTTTCCGTAAATGGCACAATTAGCGGAGAGCACGGAGACGGTTTAGCCAGAACCGCCTTTATCCGTTCACAGTACGGCGATCTGTATCGAATATTTCGCCAGGTCAAAGATACCTTCGATCCACATAATCTCCTCAATCCTGGAAAAATCATCAACGATGATCCCCATGTGACGATTCGGAATCTCAGGCCAGTCCCTGAAAAATTTCCGGAACTGATTGATTTACAATTGGACTGGACACCACAAGAATTACAAACTGAGGCCTCCCGCTGTAACGGTTGTGGTTCATGCCGCAGGCAGGATTCGGGGTCTCGGATGTGTCCGGTTTTTCGTATAGAACCGTTAGAAGAAGCATCACCTCGCGCGAAGGCGAATCTATTTCGGGGGTTATTGTCCGGCGAAATCCACCCCAATCAGCTTTCCTCCACAGAAACCAAGAGGCTGGCTGACACCTGTTTCAACTGCAAACAGTGCCAGCTGGATTGTCCTTCAACAGTGAATATTCCTCAAATGGCGATTGAGGCAAAAGCCGCTTATGTGTCAGCCAATGGCCTGAATCGAACCGATTGGATTTTATCGCGTGCGCATTCTTTTGGCGCCTTGGGAAGTACACTTTCGATGGCGGCGAACTGGGCGATCAATAATTCCACGGCACGCTGGGTTATGGAAAAAATGATGGGCATTCATCGTGATCGAAAGCTGCCCTTATTTTCGAGACGTTCATTCTTACGCTCCGTTCCTAAGAGATTCACGAAACGTCCGCGGCCCGGCGGAGATCCTGATTTAGTAATTTTTTTTGTTGACTATTTTGCCAATTATCATGATCCTGAATTAGCTCATGCATTGTTGGCGATATTGCAGCACAATCAGATTTCCGTTTATGTACCCTTGGATCAACTGGCATCCGGCATGGCAATGGTTTCTGCCGGCGATTTGATTGCAGCTCGTAGTTTAGCAAAGGAAAATATTCAGATTCTGAATGAATTTGCCAAGGAAGGGCATCAAATCATCTGTTCGGAGCCTGCTGCTGCCATTTGTCTCAAGCAGGAATATCCGATGTTGGTGCGGAATGAAGAAAGCGCAGCAGTTTCAGCACAGGCAATGGATGCAGGAGCCTTTCTGTTGCAATTGCATGAATCTGGGCGTTTAAGGACTGATTTTGGGCCCCTCGATTTCGAATTGGACTATCATACACCCTGTCACACCAAAGCATTATCGTCCCGATCACCGCTAAGGGATCTTCTCGCTTTGATTCCTGAGCTACGGGTGAATACAATTGAGAAAGGTTGTTCGGGAATGGCAGGGACATATGGTCTTGCCAAGGATACCTTTGAAACGTCAAAGCAGATCGGTCGGGAGTTGATCGATCATATGAAGACAACAAGAGTTCAAGCGGGTGCAACTGAATGTAGTAGTTGCAAAATGCAAATGGAACAGGAAACCCGGATTCCTACCATTCATCCAATCAAACTGCTGGCACTTTCTTATGGACTGATGCCGGAAATTGAGCGGAAGCTGCAATCGCAAAAGAAAAAATTGGTAGTTTCATGACGGCCCATCAGATTCAAGTCAAATTATTTGCCCGAGCCAAGGAGCTTGCAAACAGCGAATTAATATCTGTTCTTGTTTCCGAGGGAATTACCGTTGAAGAACTGCGACAGGCGATTGCAGAGCAATATCCACAGCTACAACCATTGAGCAGTCAATTATTGATTGCCGTCGATAATGCCTATGCAGGGGAAAGTCAGATTCTGAATCCACAACAGGAAGTGGCCTGTTTCCCTCCGGTCAGCGGTGGTTGAACTCTTTTTTACTGATTATGAAACAAGTTAATTCAAAATGATGATACCAGATTATATTTCCATTTCGGATCAATCTATAGATTATACCTCGACTACGGAACGCGTTCGTTCAAATGAGTGTGGGGCTGTGGTGTTATTTTTGGGAACCGTTCGTGAAATGACAGCCGGTCGTCAAACGGTTGCCCTGGACTACGAGGCTTATCCTGAAATGGCACAAACGACGATGCAGCAATTGATCACAGAAGCACGCGCGCAATGGCCCGTGCATGCGGTAGCCATAGAACATCGCATAGGCCACCTGTCTTTAGGAGAAATCAGTGTGGCGATTGCCGTGAGTTCGCCTCATCGAAAACAAGCATTTGAGGCAGGTCGCTTTCTGATTGACCGTTTGAAGGAAATCGTACCCATTTGGAAGAAAGAAAACTGGTCAGATGGGACATCTGAGTGGGAACATCGAGAAATCAAGACGAAATAAGCACAGAAGATGCCTTGTAATGGCTATAATAAATGAAAGACTTGACTGAAAGTAGTGATTTGAGAGTCGCAGCGACTGCGTTTACTTTGAGAGGCATTAATGGAAAACCAAAATCAGCTTATCGATTCATTCGGGCGCGTGCATAATAATTTACGAATTAGCGTTACTGATCGTTGTAATATTCGCTGTTTTTACTGTATGCCTGCTGAAAATGTTCAATTTCTGAATCGCAGTAAGATCTTGTCATTTGAAGAGATCATCAGATTTGTACGTCTCGTTGTTCCATTGGGGGTGAATAAAATACGCTTAACCGGCGGCGAACCTCTGGTCAGAAAAGAGATTCCCGAACTGGTCAAGATGCTCGCAGAAATTCCGGGTATAGACGATATCGGGATCACGACAAATGGAATCCTGCTGCCTCAATATGCACAGCAGTTATATGATGCCGGATTGAGGCGGATTAATATTAGTCTGGATGCCTTGAACGCGAAGAAGTTTGAAGAGATCACCCGTCGCGACGAATATGATAAAGTGATAGAGGGCATTCAGTCAGCCCATGCTGCCGGCTTTGAGCCAGTAAAAATCAATGCAGTTTCGATTCGCAATATGACGGAAGAGGAAATTGTTCCGTTCGGACGATTGGCGCGAGAAACCGGTGCAGAGATTCGGTTTATCGAATTTATGCCTCTGGATGCGGACAATCAGTGGGAACGGGAAAAAGTGTTATTTGCGCATGAGATTCAAGAAATTCTCACACAGGGAATTATGCCTCTTGTACCAGAGAAACAGTCAGATAAAAGTGCACCCGCTTCTAATTTTGTCTTCGAAGATGGAGTGGGACGAGTCGGATTCATAGCCTCGATCAGCAATCCTTTCTGCATGAGTTGCAATCGTTTTCGGCTGACCGCCGATGGTAAGCTTCGAAACTGTTTATTCAGCCTGGAAGAGACAGACGTGCGCGCGTTGTTCCAGTCGAATGCGCCGGACGAGCAAATTATCGAAGCGGTACGAAACAGCATCGCTGCCAAAAAAGAGGGACACGAAATCAATACGGCACGATTTATTCAGCCGGATCGCCCGATGTATTCCATCGGTGGCTAATTCCTAACGTGTTTCGAGACTGGTTGGTGAGAGTGAAATGAGTGAGCAGCAGTCGATTTATCTGGATAACGCAGCGACCAGTTTTCCCAAACCGGATTCTGTATATTCAGCCATGGATCACTATAACCGACATGTGGGAGCTCCCGTTGGCCGTGGTGCTTATCGGACGTCAATAGAGTTACAGTCCTCAATCGATCAGTGTCGAAAGCTTGCTGCCCAGGTGCTGGGAGCGGCTCGACCTGAAGAAGTGGCGTTCAGTTTTAATGGGACTGACAGTTTGAATGCGATCATTCATGGAGCACTCAAGCCCGGCGATCATGTGATAACGTCAGATGTGGAACACAATTCTGTTCTCAGGCCTTTGCAGACGCTCAAAGAACGATGGGGTTTGGAAACGACCTTTATCCCGGCAAATCAGCAGAGCATAGTCGATGCTGTTTCATTCCGTGACGCCATCCGAGAGAACACGCGATTGATCATTCTCAATCATGCTTCTAATGTGACAGGTGCCATTCAGCCTGTATTTGAAGTAGGTGAGATCGCCCAAAAAGCGGGAGTTTTGTTTCTAGTGGATGCAGCACAGACGGCCGGTCATCTGCCTTTCAACGTTTCTCAGATGCCCGTTGACTTTCTGGCTTGTTCGGGACACAAGGGGTTAATGGGGCCATTGGGTACGGGATTGATTTATATTCGCTCCGAGAGTGCCGAGCGAGTGAGTAGCTTCCGACAGGGAGGCACGGGAACCCGTAGTGAAGAAGAAACACAACCGCTCAGTTTGCCAGACAAGTTTGAATCAGGAAATCATAATGCCCCTGGTCTGGTCGGTTTACGGGCCGCTCTGGAATACATTCTGGAGAAAGGTGTCAAACAACTGCGCCAGCATGAACAAGAATTAACATCTTGCCTTTTAGAAGGCTTTCAGCAGTTTTCTGACTTTGAAGTTCCGGGGCCTGACCGAGTTGAGTCGCGAGTCGGGGTCGTCAGTTTAGTGAATAAATTGGTTGAACCTCAGATACTGGCATCAATTTTGGACGAAAACTTCGGCATCCAGACCAGAGCAGGTTTACACTGTGCACCACGTATCCACCATGCAATTCAATCGTTAGAGTATGGGGGGACATTGCGGTTCAGTCCAGGGGCGTTTAATACCATGTCCCAAATTGAATCGACCATTTGTGCCATGAACGATTTACTTCATTCATTTCGATCTTGAAGAGTGATTGTGTTCTGAGGGCTTGGTATAGTCATGTATGAGAGTCGTTCCATTTTACTCTGACGAGAGAAAACTCTCCCAAGTATTTTTTGTATATCGATTTACATCCTTGACACTCTTTGAGATCTACCTCAAAATTAAAAATAGGCAATTCTTGCCCGGCATGTCTTAAGTCTCTATTCACTAATGGCTATTAGAAAAATCGGAGATCAGTCAACTCAACTGACGTAGGGGCAACAAGTATTTTCAGAAGCAGGATGAGCTTACTGAAGGTCTGGCAACAGCCCTCAGTTCCTATTAATTTTATAAACCAGATTTAACCGGAGTATTGATTCCATACCTTTGATATGGGAAAAACAGATTCCCTTTAGGTTGAAACTGATTCTATTCCGTGGAGAAATTGAATGTCCGATGATTGGATGCAACAGTTAGTAGATGATGGGTTTCTAGGTCCAGCTCAGTTGGATGAAGCCTCAAGTCTAGCCAGTTCAATGGGGATTTCTCCCGGTGAAGCACTGGTCAAGCTGGGATACGTTGGGGCGGAGGTTATTGCTCAGGCTCAAGCCTCTATGTATGGATATGAATTTGTCGATCTGGAGTCCATCGAGATCCCCCAATCGGTGATCGAATTGGTTCCCGAGTCTATGGCACGAGAAAACACGGTCATTCCCATCGGAATGAAGGGGGATTCGCTACAGATAGCGCTGCATGATCCTATGAAATACGAGGTATTAGACAAACTGCGTTTTATCATTAATCGTGACATCGATGTTGTAATGGCGCCGATTGAACTGATCCAGGCAGCGATTAACAGACATTACGGTCAAAGTGAAACTGAGTCTGTTGATACGATGTTGAAAGAATTTACCGAAACGGCAATTGATATTACGGCGACTGAGCTGTCAATGTCTGCCAATGTGGAGGAAGAAGATGACAGCGCTCCTGTGATTCGGCTTTCTAACTTGATAATTAGCGAAGCCGTGAATATGCGGGCTAGCGACATTCACGTTGAACCCTTTGATGATCGTATTCGCATCCGATACCGAATTGACGGTGTGTTGATCGAACGGGATAGCCCGCCTCGACGATTGTTGATGGCGTTGGTTTCACGTTTCAAGATTATGGCCAAAATGGATATCGCCGAAAAACGGCGCCCACAAGATGGCCGGATCAAGACCACGATTGCAGGAAAAGACTTTGATTTACGTGTGAGTATTCTCCCAACGAATCATGGCCAGGCAGTGGTCATGCGTATCTTGGACCGAGACAACATCAAAGTGGGGATTCGGAGCCTGGGATTTTCAGAAGAGAACTATCGACGATTCCAGACTATCATTCGCAGACCCAATGGAATTTTCCTGGTGACGGGGCCTACGGGGAGTGGGAAGACTACCACTTTGTACAGTGCTTTGGGTGAGCTAAATCGCCCTGACCGAAAGATTATTACTGCAGAAGATCCAGTCGAATACTATCTGCCTGGGATTAATCAGGTTGAAGTGAAACATAATATCGGCTTGGACTTTTCCCGGATTATTCGTGCGATGTTGCGTCAGGCACCTAATGTGATTCTTGTAGGGGAAATTCGTGATGTTGAAACTGCTGAGATGGCAATTCAAGCTTCTTTGACAGGACACTTGGTATTCAGTACCCTACATACGAACGATGCGCCCGGTTCTATTACACGTTTGATCGATATGGGGGTACAGCCGTTCCTGGTCGCATCTAGTGTGATGGCTGTGATGGCACAGCGTTTGGTACGGGTTGTTTGTGGCAAATGTGTCGAAACTTATGCACCCGATCCTGCTGAGCTGGAATACCTCGGCTTGAGTCCGAGTCAGATTGAAGCGGGCATCTACAATCGAGGTAAAGGATGCAACACTTGTTCACATACCGGTTACAAAGGTCGAAAGGCTGTGTTTGAGTTAATGATGATGAATTCCGCTATACGTGAAATGACTTTTCGCAGTGAGCCCTCCCAGAACATTAGAAGACAGGCACGCTTATTTGGTATGAAATCTTTGGCAGAAGATGCGGCTGAAAAAGCCTTGTTGGGGATTACCACACTCTCAGAAGCCATGAAATTGGCGAAGGGGTTGGATTGATCAATCTGCTTCCATCGTTGTAAGTTAAGACAGACTATTTTGGGGTGTTTAGTTGGATTCTAGAGCAAAAAGCCCCCAGGCTTTCATGTTAAGATATTGATCTATTTTAAAGGCTTTTGTTGAGTTTTGAGTTTGATTACCGGATAATTCAATAACGTTCGCTCATTTTGCGTGCGATTTCATTTTACATATCTAAACTGTCTTATCTAAAGTTAGTCGTTTTTTATTTAACAGGTTCTTAATTGAGCCAGTTGTATCACAAAAGAAGACTCAGAAGTTAATTGTCGTTCAGGGAGATGGAACAAAATAAATCGAGGGATGATCAATACTTCTGTGCTTGGCTTCATTTTTGAAATCAATTGGTTATAGCTCACATTTTAGACAAAAAGTTTTCAGAAAGTACTTTGGATGGCAACAGTTCAGATTGATAAGTTACTGGAGACAGTCGTTAAAGAAAGTGTGAGTGACTTACACATTACCACAGGTCAACCTCCAGTTGTCCGAGTCGGTGGGCGTATGGTCCGGTTGGAGACCAAAAGCTTAGAGCCGGATGACACTGTAGCGTTAATGAAAAGTATTACGCCTGAACGAAATCAGCAGGAATTGCAGGAAGTCGGAGGTACCGACTTCGGGTTTGCATTTGGCGATAAGGCACGGTTTCGCGTGTCTGTATTTAAGCAGCGGGGCCATATCGCTATGGTACTGCGGCGAATTCCGAATGAGTTTCTGACTTTTGAGCAGCTTGGACTGCCCACAGTGATTAACGATTTGTTAGAGCGCCCCCGTGGTCTCTTTCTGGTGACAGGTCCTACTGGTAGCGGTAAAACCACCAGTCTGGCTAGTATGATCAATCATATGAATGATACGATGGATCACCATATCATCACGATGGAAGATCCGATTGAATATTATCATGACCACAAAAAATCGACCATTAATCAACGCGAAATTGGTGTCGATGTTCCGAGTTTCCCCGAAGCACTGAGGCGTGCGTTGCGTCAAGACCCCGATGTGATTCTGGTGGGAGAAATGCGAGACCTCGAAACGATTTCGGCTGCGATTACGGCTGCAGAAACTGGTCACATTGTCTTTGGGACCCTGCATACAACGGGTGCTCAGGGAACAGTAGACCGAATTATCGATGTGTTTCCCACTAACCAACAAGACCAAATTCGAACTCAGTTATCGAGTTCTATTATTGGTATCCTTAGCCAGGCGTTGATGCCTAAAAAGCCCAAAGGGCTGGTTG
>JAJDEK010000308.1 GCA_029259875.1 Planctomycetaceae bacterium | reverse complement strand
TCCCACTCATTTCCGTTGCCATTGCACAACCGCATCGTGATGTTCCTACCGCTTTGTCTGAGAAGCCAGCTGTTGAAAACGAAGAGACTGAAGTTTGGTTGGAATCAGTTGATGAAAATCTGATCCCAGTAGAACTGGCATTGGCAGAATCGAGTCCTCAGGATGAAATACCCAATGAATTCGCTGACGAACCAGCATTCAAGGGACCTGTCTTAAAGTTACCGAATGCTGATGAAGCAACACAGCCCCTCAATCTGGAAGCAAAAAAACCGGCACTTCCCACGTTATTGAAACCCGCACAGAAATTCCCTCAGACTCCCAGTCCTTTGATGCCTCCCCTCAATGCAGAACCGTTACAGGATGCAAAGAAACCATCTAATTCCAGAGAAGATCAGATGACACGTTCGATTATCAACGAGCATCTGCCTAATGCATCAGAGGAAGAGTTGGAAATATGGTTCGAAGAACTTCAGGGTGTACCCCACAAAGTCGCCTCAGATATGCTTTCTATTCGTAAAATGTTACAGCCCAAAAGTGTTATGAAGGCAGCTCCCGAAGAAAAATTCCAGCAGCCGCTTCCGGGTTTTGAAGTTGTCTCTCCGCAGCAACCTGTCTCCTCATCAAAAGCTGTGCAACCAGATCAGACCGGTTTTATCGGGTTTTCTTCGAAAGCAGACCGCGATGAACTGACGCAACGCTTAAAGCCGACCGTTGATGCGTTGCGATTATCGCGTGATGTGATTGTCAACAATATTGCTAACGCAGGAACCGTTGGTTTCAAGCGGTCGTATGTCGAATTTGAATCTTTGCCCTATGAATATTTAGAGACTCCCGCCAGTGAAGAGTCAAAAACAGAACCTCCGATTGCAGTGGGAATGGGGAGTCAGGTTTTGCAAACCCGCATCTCACAAACCAACGGTGAACTGATCAAAACGGGTCGCACGCTGGATCTTGCCATTGAAGGGAAAGGCTTTCTACAAGTTAAGCTGGCGGAGAAAACCGTCTTTACACGGACAGGTCGATTGACTCTCGACAAAAAAGGCAGGCTATGTGTGCATAGTTCACAGAGGACTTATCCAATTGTTCCAGAAATCCGAGTGCCTATAAATGCTTATTCAATTCAGTTCTCCGAGTCGGGTGTTGTGACGGTTGTGACTCCTAATGGGATTCAAGGAAAAGAGCAGACCGTGGGAGAACTTTCGATTGCCTGCTTTGCCGATCCGAGTGAACTATTCCCTAGAGCATCCTGCTTATTCGAAGCCATTCCCCGTTCTGGAGCGCCGCGTGTTCTCACACCAGGCACAAAAGGGGCTGGTCTGATTCGTGCGGGAGTTTTAGAGACGTCTAATGTTTCCATTAGCGAAGAACTGGAAGCGCTAGCGCTGATCAAACAACGCCTGGATGCCTTAAAAGCGGTCTATTTGACAGAACCACATGAGCCGGTTCAGGCCGATCTCGGTTTACCAGCCAAGCGTATTGCCCAGCCTGGAGCCCAACGACTCCAGAGAGGTAACCGTCCTATCCTGAAGTGAATCGCTGTTTGAAAAGTACTTATGAAAAGAGTGCTTTTAATGCGTTGTGGCGATGGTAAAATCCTTCGTCGAACAGATCCAGCAGCTTTGATTCGGTAATTAAGAATCCAAGCAGACCTCCCGGCGGCTCGAACTCCAGTCGATCAATGACGGTCACCTGATTATCTTCATTTGCTACAACGTGATGTTCGTGCACATAATGTTTGAGTGGCCCTGAAATCTGTTTCTCGGTATATAACTCTGGCGATTCAAACTTGATGATCTCATGCGTCCCTTCCTGGACTTTTCCGAAGCCTTGGATTTTGAACTCCAGAATGGCACCCTGATATAATTTGTCCGGTTTTTTAGTAAACGACAAGCCGGTATCAGGCGGGCTAATCTTCAGAATGTTATCGGTATCGATCAGGAATTCAAAAATTTGTTCGGGAGTAGCCGTTAACTGAACGCTGGCTTCAAAGTTCGCCATAGTGTGTCTCTTTCGACATTTGTCGCTGATAAATATACTAAGTGATTACAATGCTGGTATCTGAACGTTTCAGAACACTGCGTGTAGTGTGTATCCTAGCTAACTATTTCTGAAATAACGAGTCACCATAGAGAGAGTCTCACGCGATTTTGTGTGAGGCAGTATCTTCTCATAAGTTGAATTGATTATGCAGTTTTCGACGGAAATCTTAAAACAGTGCTGGTTTTTGTCGGGTCCGACCGCGTGTGGGAAGACCGAACTCAGTCTGTTGCTGGCAGAACACCTCAATGCAGAGATTCTGGCCATGGATTCGATGTCACTGTATCGAGGCATGGATATAGGAACGGCGAAGGCGTCTCCTGCCGAGCAGAAACGCGTGCCGCATCATCTGATTGACTTGATCAATCCGCATGAGAAGTTCAGTGTGGCCGACTATTTTACAGCAGCGGAAGAATGTTGCCGCCAGATCATTGGCCGGGGACGAACACCTCTTTTTGTGGGAGGCACGGGCCTTTATTTAAGGGCGATTTTGAGAGGGGTGTTTAACGGTCCGTCTGCGGACTGGGATTATCGTCGCGAACTGGAAACGTTCGCGGAAACCGAGGGAAATGAGGCGCTGCACCATCGTCTGGCTGCCGTTGATCCCGTCTCGGCAGAGAAGCTGCATCCGAACGATGTCCGCCGCGTGGCCCGCGCGCTGGAAGTGTATCATGTGTCAGGCATTCCACTTTCTGCA
>JAJDEK010000307.1 GCA_029259875.1 Planctomycetaceae bacterium | reverse complement strand
CGAAACATTCTATCAAAGCGGCTATCATGCCGACCCCCGTACGGGAAAAGAAATGACGACTTTATCGGTTGTCACGAACATGGGTTGGATGATTCCTTATGTCTCCTGCATGATTGTTTCCGTCGGCATGTTGTATCATTTCATAATTACACTTTTACGATTTCTGGGACGGCGTGAAAAGCAAACCACAGAAACAACTGCTGTCTCTGAGTTTTTACCCCCCAGTGATGCAGACGACGCCGACTGGAAAAAGAAAAAACGAGCAACGGCGAAACTGACTACCTATCTGATTCCAGCACTGATTCTGGTAATCTTTGGCGGCTATCTCATGAGCAAAGCCCGTATCCCCAAAGCACCGTCGAATGAAATGAACGTGTATGAGTTCGGGCAACTCCCCGTTTTGTACCAAGGGCGTTTTAAGCCCATCGATACTTTAGCCCGCAACAGCCTGCGGGTGATTTCCGGGCGACAGGATTTCAAAGACGAAAAAGGGGAAACCCAACCTGCGATCCGGTGGTTGCTGGATACAATTGCTAAGCCTCGTGAAGCCTTCGCATTCGATGTCGTTCGTATCGAAAATCTGGAGTTGCTGCATACACTAGGACTTGAGAAACGCAAAGGCTTCCGTTACTCCTTTGATGACTTCGGCGATAAAATTCCCGAGCTGTCCAAACAAGCCGATCTGGCACGCAAAGCAGGTCAGGGAAACGCCAGCTTGTATCAATCTCAGGTTCTTGACCTGGAACGAAAAATTGGTACGGTTGATTTAATTATCCAATCATTTACTCCCCCTAATATCCGTGCAGAATCTGCACGTGATGATTTGATTGAAGCAATCCGCCGTCATCGGATGCTCGACCGCCGCAATCCTCCACGCGCGATTCCACCGGAAGAGTCTGAGGGTAATGAAGTAGAGGGGGAAGACAATCAATGGCAAACCTATACCTATGCCTGGACTCGTGATCTGGTCAAAGCCAGTTTCTCGAAAGACAAAGAAAGCGAAGCAACTCAGGCCTGGTCGAAAATGTTGATCGCGTATGCAAAAAATGATGTCGCAGAATTTAATAAGGAAGTCCGCAACTACCAAACCTGGCTAAAGAAACATCAGGCAGATTTTCCAGACACCGGCTTGTCCAAAATTGATTACGAAGCATTCTTCAATCACTTTGAACCGTTTTATTACTCTTCGGTTTTATATCTCATCGCGTTTGTATTGGTTTGTTTCTCATTCTTGTTCTGGAATAGACCATTGGGCAAAGCGGCCTTCTGGCTGATTGTACTGACGTTTGTCGTGCATACGTTTGCCCTAATTTCTCGGATTTATATTTCGGGACGCCCGCCTGTAACGAACCTTTACTCTTCAGCCGTCTTTATTGGCTGGGGTGCTGTGCTGGCGGGAATCGTCATCGAACGCATGAATCGGTTGGGTATTGGAAACTTACTGGCATCGGTCTCCGGATTCTCTACACTCCTCATCGCCCACATGCTGGCTGGGGATGGTGACACAATGACCGTACTACAGGCAGTTCTTGATACCCAGTTTTGGCTCGCCACGCATGTGGTTTGTATTACACTCGGCTATGCCGCAACGTTCGTCGCTGGGATGCTCGGATTGTTTTATATCTTGTGGGGAACGTGCACACCCCGCATGACGGCCGAGGCAGGCAAAGAAGTGATTCGCATGCTTTATGGTGTGCTCTGCTTTGCGATCTTCCTCAGTTTTGTGGGAACTGTGCTCGGCGGTCTCTGGGCCGATGATTCCTGGGGCCGTTTCTGGGGCTGGGATCCAAAAGAAAACGGGGCACTGATCATTGTACTTTGGAACGCGTTAGTGCTGCATGCTCGCTGGGGAGGTCTGGTTAAAGATCGTGGCCTGGCCGTGCTTGCGATCGGCGGAAATATCGTTACCAGTTGGTCCTGGTTTGGTGTGAATGAACTGGGCGTTGGACTCCACTCTTATGGTTTCACTGATGGTGTTCTGAAAGCATTGGGTCTGTTTATGCTCTCACAGCTTGCTATTATGGCTATCGCCTTGATTCCACAAAAAAGCTGGTGGAGCTTTAAGAAACGCGAAGCTTAAATAACAGAACGGTCACTTGTTACTCAGTTATGGCTTCGGAGCCACTTCAGGGCGGTGTCGTTCGATTTGAGAACGAAAATCACCCAAACTTTGCCAATAGAGGGGATGGTTCAAGTCGACTTCGGTAATGGCAATTGTCCCCCACTCTTTGGCTTGAGCCAGTGGTTTGCCATCATGGCCATAAATGGCGGAGATCATCCAGTTTGAAGACGTGTCTGTGTAAGTGCTACTGATAACGTAAACGTGATTCTCGCAAGCCCGCGCTGCGCCAAGCATCGGATTACAGCCCCAGACAGGCCAAGCAATCACCTCGGCACCGTTTTTACTGAGTTCACGCGCTACTTCGGGAAAGAAACCATCGTAACAAACCATCATCCCGACTTTTCCAAAACGGGTTTCAAACACCGGATACTCGTTTCCGGGTGTGACTCCCTTTTCGATTTCGCCTCGAGGTAATGTGACTTTTCGATACTTACCGACAATTTTTCCATCAGGGCCAATCAATACAGCGACATTATAAACCAGATGTTGTGCGCGTTCGTAAAGCCCGACTACGATGTAAAGATTATGTTTTTTGGCAAGCTCTCCAAAATAGTTTGTGGAGGGACCGGGAATCGGCTCCGCACACTCGGCATAAGTCAGTTTTGTGCCGTAGACCGTAATCGATTCGGGAAGCACCACGAGATCTGCCTTCTTCTCTGCCGCCTGCTCAATCAATTTCGCAAACTGTGCTGGTTTATCAGTGGGGTTTTTCCCTGCGGAAGGCCGATGATGAATTGTGGCGAGCCGCACTTTGCGTGGTTTTATTTCTTTTGCCTGTTTGAGGCTGATATCACTCCATTGGATTTGTGAATGCGGTGGTCCCCAGCGAAAATGCAATTCGATTTGCACCTGAGTCGCTTCTGAGGGTGCGCGGTAGAGTCCGGACACTTTCGTCCAACCAGATTTCGTTTCCTGATCCTCGGGAAATTCTGGTTCTGCCTGAGGACGCTCGCCCGGTCGATAGGAAGCATAAGATTTCTCATCCCGCTTCACACGCCTGCCCTTTTGATCAAGCCATCTCAAACGAGCCACGCCGGCTCTGCGAATTAAATCGATGCCGTCCGTTTTTCGGAAGGCTGTGAATTCATAAGTCTTTCCCCCCTGAACGGGAAGCGTCTTCTGGATGTGCCCCATTAAACCTTCGCGGCCATCTGCCTGAATGATGAAGGCACCTTTGTTTTTCAGACCAGCGTTTGCATCCCAAGAAACTTGTGGACGTAATTCTTCGCGAGGTGTTAATGCCTGCCAGCCATCATGCAGTGCTGTTTCACCTGTGTGTCCGATTTGAGGGGAAAGAAAGATCGCCACAAAGAATAAAATACCAAGTGACTGTTTCATGAAAATATCTCCGGAAGTTGATCTTGGGTATTGAGGATGGTGTGCACTATCAGATGGGATAATGCCTGTGGACCAAAATTGTAACACAGCAGGCCACAGAAGACATCAGAAATCAGATTTTTGTGATAGATTTGCCATTTAGCTGGTATGAACGCCCCCTGGAGGTTTCCCGATTGCAGGATGAAATAAAGATGCGCTATGGAAATTGTAAATACAGTAAGTACAATCTCTGAAAATTGATAACCGTTTCAAAACCACCATATCAATGAACGAAAAGGAACCTCGCCATGAGTGAAAATGTAGCAGTGACGCTGGAATTAAAACAAAGCCAGATCGATTATCTCGACCAGATGTTGCAGAAACACAATCTACCGGATCGCTCCAAGGCACTTCGCTGCTTAGTCAACTTCGCTATTGATGAATCACAAAACGAAGAGTCGATCTATTCTAAGACGCGTTGTGATCACTGCTAAAGGGAATAATAGATGAATGCAAGTGAGGTTCAGACCGCGATCGCAGAACATGAATCGTACATGCGGCGGTGCATTGAGCTGGCACAGATCGCGCTTCGCCAGAAGAATACTCCCGTCGGGAGCATTGTCGTCCTTGAGGGAAAAATCATCGGCGAAGGTATCGAAAATTTACCTGAGGGCAAGAGTATCACAGGTCATGCGGAAATACTGGCTTGTCAGGCCGCCGCAGATCAAACAGGTCAAAAATTGCTTACGGGGGCCACGCTCTATTCCACTGCCGAGCCCTGCTTCATGTGTTCTTATGCAATTCGACAGTCGGGAATCTCACTTGTTGTATACGGTATCGAAACACCAGACATTGGCGGCGTCACATCACTGCACCCCATCCTGACTGATCCTCTTTTATCAGCCTGGAAACCAGCCCCCCAAATCGTAGCCGATATTTTGCAACAGGAATGTCAGCAAATCAAAATGAGCCATTAAACTCAGATCCGGCCCTACTGACTAATCATTTAAGTTTCAATAACCGCCGACATTAAAAAACTGAGTCGAAGTTAACAACTTTATTGCCATATTTCCACTTCCCAATATTCACATCTTCGGTTGAGAACATATCAGTTAAAATGAAATCCAGGCAGTGACTTTCGTTTAGAATTTCTGCACCGGTAATGTATTTCACTCACTCAAGCTTAAGATGCCAGTTCATTCTCATTAACCAAATTCTTGTATGAGCGTGTTATTATGAGAAATGGCGTGGAGCGGTCAAGAGGAAAGGAAATTGGAATGTGTCGTAAAGAGCAAGTGAGAGCAGCCTGATATGAATCGTTGGTTCACCGACGCCGTTTGAGAGTCTGTCGAAACGAATCGATAAATGGGGACCTTATGAGCAGAGTCTGTTTAAATTGCTCTCAAACCAGAGGGTTACATAGTGAACCATTCAAATTGTGAAGAGACCTTCAGTAAGAAAAGAAATTCTCACGCGCGCGACGCAATTCACACAGTTTATTTAACGTCATCAGCGAGTCAAGATAAAAAAAATTACATTGTTTTTAAGGACTTTAATGAAATTTCAAGATTCCTGAATTTGTCAACCGGATTTCTTTTGTTTAACCCATTACGACACTCGTGGATATTGATTTAGCCAGTTAGATATAGTGGGTATTTTCTCATGTGTTCTGAGGAGGCATAGAGCCGTAAACTAAACGATACCCTACACCTAGAATCCCTAACCGGATCAACCCCAATCAGTGTCACGATAGTTAATCGCTTCCCAACCAAATTAATATAGTAACCGTATCTATACTGACGAAAGATGAAAGGGCTCTACACACTAACTGGAATGGATTCCATGAAACGACTTTGTCTTGCAGTCATCATATTTCTGGGTGGAAATTCTCTACTTTTCGCGCAAACAATCGACCAGATTCCTGAATTCGATAATGAAAATTATAGTGGCGATGTCTCGGAACTATTCGGGGATTCCGCTTGGTTTGGACGCTACCATCCGCATTTCGGATACAGCTATGAAGCGGGTGACACGATAGGCCGCGTGGGAGGGCTCTCATCCTTCGAAGGCTTCCTGCCTCTGTTTGAGGGAGAAAATAGCAACTGGCTCGCCTTTATTGATGCGCGATTATTGCTCGATGATGATAATAATAATCTGGGTTCCAATATTGGCATCGGTGCCCGACAATACTTGCCCGAATATCAACGAACCATTGGTGGCTACATTTACTATGACACCCGTGACACAGGTTATGCGAACTTTGGCCAGGTTTCTGGCGGTATCGAAACACTTGGCGATCTTTGGGATGCGCGGCTAAA
>JAJDEK010000306.1 GCA_029259875.1 Planctomycetaceae bacterium | reverse complement strand
AAATTTAAAAAATACGGCGAATGTGGAGCACAGATTTCAGATGCACTACCTCACCTTTCCACGGTCGTCGATGACATCACGATCTTAAAGAGTATGAAGACTGATGTTTTCAATCACGGACCAGCCAAACTGTTTATGAATACTGGTACTCAGCAGTTTGGGCGTCCCAGTATGGGGGCCTGGGTCACCTATGGGATTGGCAGTGAATCGCAAAACCTGCCCGGTTTTGTGGTAATGCAGTCAGGACCACGCGGACCCCGAGGCGGGGCACCATTGTGGGGAAGTGGCTTTTTACCAACGACTTATCAGGGAGTACCATTCCTGAATGGCGCTGATCCCATTTTGAACTTGTCGAATCCCAAAGGTATTAACTCCGAACAGCAGTCGGAATTTATCAACACTGTAAATCAGCTCAACCAACTACGTTTGCAAAAAACAAGAGACCCTGAAATTTCAACGCGAATTTCCGCTTACGAAATGGCATATCGGATGCAATCCAGTGCGCCGGAATTAATGGATCTTTCTGGTGAGACGAAAGAGACCCTTGACCTTTACGGTGTTGACCCTGCGAAGCCTTCCTTTGCCCGTAACTGTCTATTGGCGCGACGATTAGTCGAAAAAGGCTCTCGCTTTGTGCAACTTTATCACACTGACTGGGATCATCATGGGAATAAAGGCACCGACTTGGAAGAATCACTGGGCGCACGCTGTCTGGAAACAGATCAGGCTTCTGCCGCTCTGGTCAAAGATTTAAAGCAGCGTGGTCTCTTGGATGATACGTTGGTCATCTGGGGAGGCGAATTTGGGCGTACACCACAGGGAGAGCCCCGCGATCTGATTGGACGCGATCATCATATTGATGCATTCACAATGTGGGTTGCCGGTGGCGGTTCCAAGCCTGGTGTCACAATAGGTGAAACTGATGAATTGGGATATTATTCGGTCGAAGATAGAATTCATGTCCGAGACTTTCACGCGACCGTATTGCACTTATTGGGAATCGACCACCATGAGCTTTCCTATTTTTACCAGGGGTTGGATTTCCGCTTAACAGGTGTGGAAGAAGCACATCTAGTGCAGAAAATGCTGGCTTGAAAGGGAGGCGTCGGCTGCTACTGCAAAAATCTTGAATGAATTATTAAGAAATCCTCTGGACAGAATTTAAAGATTTCAGTATTACTCCCCTCACTCTCTCTCACATCTCAAAATCTTAATATTTCACTTCATTACATTTCTGTAATTCCTACTCACTTCCATCACTACGTAGCACGGAGGCATGGATGCCACCGGATTCCAAGACCGGTCTAGCCGGGATGTTTATGCGCAATACCGGACTGATCTTCCCACTAATTATAGTGAGTTCAGTTTTGGTAATCATTGCGCCATTGCCTCCCTTCGTGATGGACTTTTTGCTGTCGTGCAATATTACCGTATCCGTAGTCATTTTGCTGACTACGATTTATGTCAAACGCCCTCTTGAGTTCAGTGTCTTTCCTGCGATTCTGTTGGGAACGACATTAGCCCGGCTTGTACTGAATGTTGCCAGCACACGATTAATTTTACTAAATGGTGCCAGCGATGGTACTGCTGCCGCGGGTGGAGTGATTGAAGCCTTTGGTCAATTCGTGGCCGGTGGCCACTTGGTTGTGGGTTTAATTCTCTTTGTGATTTTGGTCACCATTCAGTTTATGGTCATTACCAAAGGTGCCACTCGTATCAGTGAAGTTGCCGCTCGTTTTGCTTTGGACAGTATGCCGGGCAAGCAGATGGCAATTGACGCAGATTTGAACGCGGGATTGATTAGCTCTGATGATGCCAAAGCCCGTCGCATGGAAGTCACCGAACAAGCAGATTTCTACGGGGCGATGGATGGTGCCAGTAAGTTTGTCCGTGGTGACTCCATAGCCAGTATCATCATTATCATCATCAATGTAGTTGGTGGTTTGTATGTGGGCATGGTTGATCACGGTATGGAAGTTGGAAAAGCAGCTTTAGTCTTTACCACATTGACGATTGGCGATGGTCTGGTCACTCAGGTTCCGGGATTTTTGATCTCATTGGCAGCTGGTTTGATCGTAACGCGTACCTCAGTCGACAGTGACCTGCCGGGTGATGTAGTGAAACAATTTTCAAGTCACCCTGAAGCGTTGTTTCTGGCGTCGACGTTTTTGTTTGCTCTGGCATTCACAGGTTTGCCTGCAGGACCAATGATTGCATTGGCTACCGGATGTACGGTTACCGGAATGATGAGAAAAAAAGGACTTGCAGTCGCAGAAGTGCAAAAACAATCCGAAACAGAAAAGCAACAAACGCAAAGCCAACCGGAACCTAAACCGGAAGATCATCTCTTCGTCGATCCCCTCGAATTAGAATTAGGCGTTGGGTTACTACGACTGGCTGACCCGGCAACAGGCGGTGATCTGCTGGATCGAGTCACTCGTATCAGACACAAAGTCGCTCAGGAACTCGGGCTGATTCTGCCCAAAGTTCGCATTCGAGATAATATTCGACTGGGGCAACGTGATTACCAGATTAAAATTCGCGATGTCTCTGTTGCCTGGGGTTCCATTCACCCCGATGGGTTATTGGCCATAGATACGGGCGCCATTAATGGTGAAATCCCCGGTATCGATACGATAGAGCCTGCGTTTGGAAGACCTGCAAAATGGATTGAGTTCGGACAGAAAGAACGTGCGGAACTGATGGGATACAACGTCGTCGAACCATCGGCTGTTGTGATCACCCATTTGACTGAAGTGGTTCGCGAACACAGCAGCGAATTATTAACGAGAGAGCAAGTACATGCACTCATTGAGAATCTCAAAGAAAACTCACCCAAAGTCGTCGAAGAACTCATTCCAGATGTACTAAAAATTTCACAAGTACAGCACGTACTTTCGAACTTGTTACGTGAACGCGTCCCGATTCGTGATCTGGAAACGATTTTGCAGTCATTAGGTGACTATGCAGATCGAACTAAAGAACCAATGATTTTGACCGAGTATGTTCGTAATGGGCTAGCACGTTCAATTTGTCAGCAATACCGTGACAATAAGCGGTTGATGAGAGTCGTGACTCTGGATCCCGAATTGGAAGATGTTCTCATGTCGGGCATCGATTACAACGAACATGGTTTAGTCATTAAGCTGGCACCACAGACTGGCGAAATGATTACATCGGCGATCGCCGACCAAATTGAGCCTCTGGTTGAAGCAGGCGGACATCCAATTGTTTTATGTAACCCACAAATTAGAGCTGGATTGAAACAGATAACCGCACCCTTATTACCACGTCTGGTGGTCTTGAGCTTAAATGAAGTAACCCGCGATACCGATGTAGAGGCGATTGGACAGATTTCCGCAAATCATCTCAAAGCAGAAGCAGCCGTGGGAGCAGTTTGAGCAGGGAATTAATAGAAACAAAAACGAACACAATTTGAAACTGAGACTTTGAGTCTAAGAATCATAAAACGAGATAAATACTGTAAAGTTAAGTAGAGGAAACGTGAGTTATGTCAGATGTTCGCACTTTTAAAGCTGCATCAATGCAGGAAGCACTGAATCTTGTTCGCGAGAAGATGGGCAGTGATGCCGTCATTTTGCAAACCAAGCAGATTCCTGGGCGTAAAAGTCTACTGCCTTGGTCGAAGTCTAAGGAAGAGTATGAAATCACGGCTGGATTGGGCATCAATGTGCGGACTCCTTCTGCAGTTCAGAAAACGACTCGTTCTGCTGGAGTAAGACATCGGGCTTCTAATTTGAACCCACCGCCACCGCAAAATTACTCTGAATCTGCTGCGCAACCTACGACCTCTTATCAGCAAGCACCTCCTGTTCGCAGGCACGTAGAGCCAGAAAGTCAGCCTGAGCGTACTACTTCCTCACGACGTAGTCGATTCGATCAGCGGTCTCATGAGAATACTCCGCCACAAAACAAG
>JAJDEK010000305.1 GCA_029259875.1 Planctomycetaceae bacterium | reverse complement strand
GCATGGTTGCGGTCTCAGAGTAGGTTGAAGTTCGTCATCGACATTAAGCGGGTGGAGTCCCTTTTCCATCCTGAATGTACTTGTCTCTTTGTTGGGCGTATTCATCGGCGGTGATTGCATCTTCAGTTGATGAGAATTCACTCGCATTTTGCGAGTTCGTTTTTTCAAACTCTGAAAAATAACGTTTTAAGTAAGGCACACACCATCCGCAACCTGTGCCGGCCCCTCCACACTCACTCAGTTGACTGGCACGCCTGGGACGATGGATACGGAGGTGATTTACAATTTTGCGTTTACTGATATGAAAACAGTAACAAACTTTATCGTCGAGTTTCACGGTGAATACAAATTTCGTTTTAGATGGAAGCCTGCTTATTTATTTAAGCGCAGATTGATCAGACTTAATAGACGCTTCTGCTTTTTGAATATGTATTTTATTCGATTTCACAGAAAATGTCAGTGCCACTTCACCCAATACCTGTTTTAATAAATCTGACAGTGTCGTATTTTTAAGAGACAGAGAAACCGGAGTCTCCATCAAACGCTTATCATTTTTTACATTTTCTGCGAACTGAAACTCGCTACCCAGCATCTCCTCTAGTTGACGAATCAATTGTTTCAACGGAATGTCTTTGGGCTGGCGGAATTCAATGATAGGAATCAAAAGTGCGGCGTTCACGTCTGTTTCCAGAACAGGCAAGGGCTGTGCCAATTGAGGCTTCTGTGCGTTCAAAGGCGGTATGTGTTCCGGCTTGGCTGCGATTAATTCCTGCGATTCCTCTGGTACGTTAGGAGCGTCTTGATTGATTGGTTCTGGCTGCGCGGGTATTTCTGGCTTCGATTGCGTATTCTGTTTGGCCTCTGCAAGAGCAGGGGGCGCAGACTCTGCTTTATTGAATTCGGGGAGTTCCGTGTTGACCGATTCTTTCGAAGCTGTCTTGGAAGCTTCAGTTATATTTGTGACCGTTTCATGCTTTGATGATTTAGAAGGGGATCTTTGATCGAGCAGAATGACGAGTAGAATTAAAAATGCGCCTATACCAGCGACAAGCCATGACATGAGCACAGGGCTCGTAATCAGAAATGTGCCGTAGCGATGCAGAGCATTCCCCAATGCTCTTGCTCTTTGACGGAGCTGAGGACGATCTTTGCGTATAGGCGAAGCAGTGATTGCGCTAATTGAAAGTTGTCCCTCTGTTGTCTGTGAAATCTGGAGGGGATGGTCACAATCGGGACAGGAAAATGTGGTATCGGTTAGCTGCTTCCTGCGCATTCTGAGCACAGCCTGGCAGTGAGGACATTGAAAGGTGGTGACATCCATCAGTGATCACCCTTGGATTGAATCCGAGTTGGTCTTTACTTTTTAGGTGGAAACACAAACGGTGTTAAATTATTTTGCTTCGCGAAAGGTTTGCTGGTAATTGTAGCCGTTTTGGTCTTTTCATCGATGATCAAGCACATTTGATCTTGGTCTTTTACATTGAAAATCGCCTGAATCGCATCCAAGCCAGATATCATTCCTAAATTCATTGTCTGCGGCATATTTTTTGTATATCCAACAAGCTTCAATGCTTCGCCATTCAAAACAATATTTGTTTTAGTTTCTTCTCCAATATAGGCATATGCTTCCTGCAGAGGAGTACGACGAAAATCAATTTCGATTTTTTGCTTCAGGCGATCTACGATCAGATCTGGTAATTTAGGCCCTGCTGTGGGCTTCGGTTTCGTTTTAGTGGAGAAGTCGGTTCGCGTCGATTCATCCCAAGTGAGTAAGCTGGCTAAAGCTAGATTCGGAGCTGCTCGTTCCGGTAAGGTGCTAATCAGTTGGGCATACCGCTCCCCGGACTGCTGCTGGCTGGCTAAACTCAATGCTTTCAGCATCGCAGGAAATCGACCGATTACTTTTCGGCTGCCCATTGTTCCCGGGTTCATTTTTTCAACACCTGCCAGCATGTCGTGTGGAAGTTGATCGAGGCGATCATTTAAATTCGTTGCCAACTTTGCAGGACGAATCATGGTTGTGTTTCGGAACGTAAATTCCGAATAATACTCTTTGGGGCCAAGATGCATACTCCAGGCAATCGTTTCGACATCTTCGCCAATCCAATCCAGAAATTGATTTAAAAACGGATGTGCTCTTTCGGGAACCAAAACATCCTGTTGGCGGCGTGTTTCATCGGGATCGAATACGATTGTGAAATGCCGATCCCGGTCGGTCTGTTTCAGGATCGATTCTATACCAGGTGAAGTGCTACTATCGTACTCGCGCGATTCTGCCATCTCGACAGCACTGCTTTCTCCCGCAGGCCCAATCACATAGGTCTTTTCATCGACGATCATATAGGAATGTTTGTCACCAGCATAAACGGGAAAACTATAATCGTCTAAACGCTGCCCATCGAACTGGGCAATGAGTTCTGAGCGTTTCGTAGGTTCGACCAAGCGAACCACAGCCGCATATTCTGGTGGTGCGCCCGGCGTTCCCAGAATCAAGCAAAATGTGACTTCACTAATCTGAGCAGCTTCTTTGAGGCAAATTTCTTTAATCTTTTGCTCAGCCCAGACTCCCACAGGCCCAAGGCAGGCACGAAACTCTTCGCCTTGCGAGCCAGGCTCCCAAAGTTCTGCCGGTCTTAGATGGATTAAGATCTGTGTGCCGGCAGGGACATAAAGCAAACGTACTGGCTCTCCTGATGTCGGGCTTGGAATCTGTTCCTGTGTCTGATTGGCCAAAGCAACCGCGGGCGTCAGTTTTTTTGGTGCAGGCTTTGATGGAGGAATGACAGGTTTGGCAGTCAGAGATTGTTCTACTTGAGGCCAGGCAAAGAACGCACCAACGCCAATCAGAATGACCAGACCCAACCCGATCAAAATAGAAATGTTTCTGCGTTTGGCATTTTTACGACGTAACTCTCGGAGACGCGCGACGCCTGCATTTTCTGTAGACTCCAACTGTATGTTTGGGACGCCGGAATCTGTGTCTCCTGTATTGATGACAGGCGCGGTTGTTTCCACTTCGGGAGCAGCACTTTGTGATGAATCAACTGAGGGTAAATTGTTTTGTTGCTCAACCGCAGGAGTGAAACCCGCTGGTTGAGGAGCTTCTACCGGATCATCGGGAACCCATTTGACGGATGTTCCCACAACAGGCTGAGCGGGCTGAGTCAACTCAATTTGTACTTCTTGTTGATCAGTCACAACAGCCTCTGGTTGAGCAGGTTTTTCCAAAGGCGCCTGAGGGTGGGGCGGGGCAGCGGTTACTGTTTCCTTTTGCTCAACATGACTCGGTTCGGCTGTCGATTCTTTGATACTTTGGGAGGCAGCCGGTAATTTCAAAACGAAGGCATGTTTACAATTCGGACAGCGCGCTTTCTTGCCGAGCAAACTTTCATCACGAAGTTTGAGCTTTTTATTACATTGGGGACAAGGAACTGCAATGCTTGCCATGAATCTGCCTATGATGTCCGGTTTACGTAAAGTTAACTATAGTAAAGATTAAAGCGACATTATCGGCTCAACTCATGCATGCTGGGCCTGCCTTTATCATACGTTGAATCAAGGAGCCCTGCCAAGTGTTTTTAAGGCTTGTTTTTCAGTAATAGTGGTTTGTGTTTACCAAGCACTCAGTTCTCCCTAGAACAACTGGTGCCTTTTTGGTGATACGCATCCCAATATACATATTGTGACGGTAGTACCCAAAAAATGGATGCCTCTCTCTATCTCTTTACACACTGTGAAACAGATCATTTTTTCAAAAGTTGCTACTGAATTAATGAGCTGATTTCATCTCATATTTTGAACTCTCATCCCTGCTGGAAAACCTGATTAAAAATACGTGTTCTCGGAATTCGAAAGGGTTTTTGGCTAGTACAATATTAAAACCGTATTAAGG
The DNA here is from genome assembly GCA_029259875.1 of Planctomycetaceae bacterium. Classification (GTDB taxonomy): domain Bacteria; phylum Planctomycetota; class Planctomycetia; order Planctomycetales; family Planctomycetaceae; genus Gimesia. Next base: position 135 of record JAJDEK010000305.1, on the reverse strand, counting down.
CACCCTCTGTAAATTGCTGTTTATTTTTCTTAGTTTACCGATTTCTATTCAGATTGTATAACTGTATCTTTCTAACTCCATTATTTCAGCTCAACGAGTCCAATCATGCATCAGCCTGGCCTTTTCGATATTCAA
>JAJDEK010000304.1 GCA_029259875.1 Planctomycetaceae bacterium | reverse complement strand
CGTCGTTCCGGCTTAGTAAGCTCACCTGAGTTTAACAGCTCAAAGTCATTATAACTTTTCTCGAGTAAAGCCTTCAGGGTAGCAAGATTAAATGGCATTCTACCCATGATCTGGTCTTTGGTCGCATCTTCCGTATCAGAGGTTCTTAAGGTTCTCTCAAAAGGAAGTTCGCCCGCGTAGACTTTCTCCAGTGTGTCGATTGCGATTTTAAGAGCAAAATCGGATTCGAGAACAGTGCGTCGGAACCGTTTGCGGGTAATCTCAATCTTTTTTGCAAGGAAGATTTCGCGTGAACGACTCAGCAAAGGGATATTCCCCATCTGGCTGAGATACATGCGAATCGGATCACGTGAAGAGAGAGAAGTCTCTGGTTCTACAACCGCAGCAGAGACTTCATCAGACCCTTCGCTTGCATCAGGGGCAACGTCAGATTCTGTAGCAGTAGTTTCTGCAACGGCAGGCGCTTCCTCATCATCAATGTCGATATTGGGATCATCGATGAGATCAAGTCCACGTTCTTCCAGCCCCAGTACAATATACTCGATCAGGGCAGGATCGCCCCCTTCATCAGGGAGAAAAGTATGTACCTGTTGAAATGTTAAAAAACCTTGTTTTTCCGCTTCCTGAAATAGTGAATTCAGATTGGCATCGAAACGGTGCACGGGTCACTCCCTTAAATATGTATGATTGTCAAAAATTTAATGGCCACACGTCCGTGTGTAACCACGGCGTTTTAGTTTATGAGAATAAAAGGAAACGATTGTCAGAAAACATCATCGTTGCTTCCCTCATTTCCTTTTCCAAACGTTTTTTCTGTTAGCGATATGTAAGTCGCGATACTCAATTTTTATTAAAGCCACTCTACTCATCACTTCTCAATTCCTATAGCGCTAGAGCAAAGAAATAATTGCAAAAAACGCCAAAATCTATTGGAGGTTTTTGGAACTATTTCAGAACGCTCCCCCATTATCTCTGTATGGAAAATGATCGGTCTAAAACACATCCTGATCATTAGAGTTAGGCTGACCATCGCGTAGAGCATCTGAAAAACAAAACTGCTCAAATACGCTTCCGCGCTCTTAATCGGAGCATCCGGCTCGCCAACAAAATTATTCAAGAGGGTTCTCTCCCACAGCATCCTTACTCCTCCCGAGAACCTGAAAAAGCTAATAAGCCTCCCGCTCATATAGCTCCATCCTATCACAACTTTCTGTAACGTCTACGGAAATCTAATACGGTGTTTTAATATTTTCTAAAAAACCTCAGTAACGTTACTGGTCAACAACTTACCGAAAAGTGATCGTATTCCTTTCCATTATAAGAGTTATAACACATCAGAATTCTCAGAATTTGGTTAAGTTATAAATTTGCAGGACTTTAAGAGCTAGAACCATTTTATACGAAATGGTGAGGAGAATCCCTCTTCCAACTCTGTTACTTATTATTCTTTCACCCTCCCGGAAATAGTCAATCCCCTGATTCCAATCCATAGATGAACATTTATAAAAATGACGTTGTTTTCCAGCGAATGATGCTTAGTCGTTACAGGGCTGGACACTGCGATGTGGAAACAAATTCGCTACATTGAACTTATGAGGGGGCTTGATATACTGGGAGTCTGCGAATTTTCAATAGTTTGTTTAATAAAATTCGGTAGCAAGTGCTGTCAGTTTAGTACTCTGGTTCGTGACCACGAGCCCCACTATAAATTTATTGTCTGTAGTTGAGAAAGTGGAATCAGTTCAAATGAGCGCAGAAGACTTAGAGAAAACATCAAAAGAAAGTGTCAAAGGGCTTAAAGGGATTATTGCAGCCGACAGCTCTATCTGTTTAGTCAACGGTACTGAAGGAAAATTACTGTATCGTGGTTATAACATTGACGATTTGGCTGAGCATGCGACATTTGAAGAAATCTCCTTTCTGTTATTAAAAGGAGAACTTCCTACTGCAGATCAACTGGCAAAATACCAGGCAAGCCTGAAACAACATCGAAGCATGCCATCTGAATTGATTGAGACGCTCAAAAAGCTCCCTGCCACAGCCCCTCCAATGGCACTGCTTCGATCAATGACTTCCTTAGCAGGTGTTTACGACACTGATGCTGAATCTGAAGACCCCGAAACGCGTTTACAGATTTCGATCAAGCTGATTTCACAGATTCCAACGATTGTAGCGGCCATCCATCGAGTTCGTAAGGGGCTGGAACCTGTGGCCCCTGACCCCAGCTTGTGCCACGCTGGAAACTTCATGTATATGCTCAATGGAGAAAAGCCGAGCGAAGATGCAACACGTGCGATGGATCTTATTTTAACATTACACGCTGAGCATGGATTAAATGCGAGCACGTTTACCAGCCGCGTTATTATTGCGACGCTTCCCGATATCTATTCTGCAGTGACGGGAGCCATCGGTGCTCTGAAAGGGAAACTGCATGGTGGAGCGAATACGGAAGTGCTGAAAACACTCTTCGAAATTGGCACGATGGATAATATCGCCCCCTATGTGAAAAAGGTTCGTGCTGAGAAAGGAAAGTTCATGGGATTTGGTCATGCGGTCTATCAGGTAGAAGACCCACGTGCCAAACATTTAAAAGAACTTTCTCGGCGTTTGGGCGAAGAGACCGGAGAGCCAAAGTGGTATGAGATGTCCATCGAAATGGAAAAACTCGTATACGCAGAAATTGCACGCAACTGTAATGTCGATTTCTATTCCGCCAGTCTCCAACACTACATGGGAATTCCCGGCGATTTATTTACCTGCATTTTCGCAGCGAGTCGCATTGCTGGTTGGTGTGCCCATATTCTCGAACAACTTGATGGAAACAAAATTATCAGACCCAACGCCAACTATATCGGCTATGAAGAACGTCCTTATGTTTCTGTAGGCCAACGATAATTTGCTGATCGTCAGTTGAAATATTCTGAACCCCGGTATCAAACCGGGGTTTTTTGCTTTCTGAAATCATCAAATCATTCATTCAAATCTCACGTCTTTAAAACGCGACAGGGAGTCAAAGATGCGAAACGCTGTCCGCTTTGTCGAATTGAAATCAGGTTTGCTGTGCCTGATCGTTCTCTTTTTCGAGTTGCAACAAGCAGTCTGTGGCGTGATTTATGTCGATAATCATCTTGGAAACAACACCTTAAACGGAATTGCTCCGAAGATCATTGATGGAAAAAATGGCCCTGTCAAAACCATTCAACGTGCGATCGACTATGCTAAACAGGGAGACAAAATCATTCTTATGAAGAATGAAACTCCCTACTTTGAATCGCTTAGCCTCGCTGGTAAGCGGTTTAGTAGTCTCGGAGGAGAGAAATTCACGATCCTGGGAAACGGCGCCATTATTAGTGGGGTCATTAACATCCCTATGAATGGCTGGAAATCATTAGGCAACGGACTTTGGAAAGTTACTCCCTTTCGAAAAGGATTTTTTAATCTTTATCGCAACGGAAAAAGTCTGCCCGAATATCGGCCTGAGAAGAATCAAACTGTCGACTTAGATAACATTCTTCCCGGAAAATGGGCTACGCATCAGGGAGCCATCTACTATCGAGGTTTAAAGAATCAGTTACCTGCCACCGAATCATTTTCGCTCGCAGGGAAATCAGTTGGCCTGACCTTGATTGACATAGATGGTTTACATATCTCTGATTTGACATTTGAGAAATTTCGAATGGACGGAATTAACATCCATGATCGCTGCAAGAATGTTGTTCTAGAAAATGTAACCTGCACTGAAAACGGGCGCTGTGGACTTTCAGTAAATGGAACATCGCAAGTGGAAGTCATCGATTCAAAATTGATCAATAATCGTATCGATGACCTGTTAATTACAGAACAGGGAGTAGCTGATCTCAAGAACACAGAGCTTAGCAAAAAAGCTTCGATATCTCAGTAGCGATTTCTCAATCTGATCGTATTCAAGAAATAGAGAGTCGCTGATGAGTGAAGACGGTTGGCATTTAATAACTCTGAAGACACTACCATCATTCTGACTTTTAGCTGGTACCTGACGCTTCTGTTTGTTCAACGTCTACAACACCTTCGAGTTCTTCAAGTTCTTTTTCGGCTTCCTTTTCGGCCTCACTCAATTTCAAGCCTTCGCGATTGGAAAAATACAATCCGATCAGTGTGACAGGAATATATTGCGAAAGCTGATAATAAATCGAAGCAGCAAAGACATCAGCCTGGGAAACACCAAATCCTTTTAAGCTAAGCCAAAAGCAAAGCTGAATCACACCAAAGAAACCAGGAGTCGAAGGGACAGTCACCCCGAATGCAGTCACCCCCAGCACTACAAATGCCGCCAATGGACTGACTTGAATATCAAAACTCCAGAGAGCAACGAAAATACTCAGGCCATTGATGGCCCATTGTGCAAAAGAAGTCCAGATAATCCCCATAGTAAGCCGCTTACTTTTCATCGATGCCATTCCATGGGCACCAGAGAGCATCATTTCTAAAACAAGATGCGTCAGCTTCTCGGGCAAAAATCGTAGGTAACTGAAAATGGTCCTAAACAGGCCAATCACGGCTTCCGTCCAAATCAGATAGGCGGCTACTACCAGGATTGCCACAAAGATAACAAGTCCCATGATCAAACTGAGGGAACGGTATCCATCAGGAATATTCGGAGCAAAATAAACCCCGACTCCCAGGAAACACAAAATCGCAACAATATCAAACAACCGTTCTAGAACCACTGTTGACAGGACCGTCGTTTTCGGAATTTGAAACTGCTTGCTAAGCACATATACACGTAAGAATTCACCAAGGTGTGCAGGCAGAATGTTGTTGCCCATGAAGCCAATCATCATTGCCGGAGTGACTTGTTTCGTGGAAAGCTGCTTGATTGGTTCCAACAGCATTCGCCAGCGTATTGCTTTCAACCAATAGAAGACAAACAGTAATAGTAGTAAAATAGGCAATGTCCAGAACTTGGCATGTCGAAAGCTTTCTTTGATTTGCTCAAGATCAATACCCCAGACGGCAGCAGCCAGACAAGCAACTGTGATGATGATTCCTAAAATCAGTTTGATCAACTTCGATTTATTGATGTGACAACTCCCGAGATCACTTGCGTATTCATTTATTAGAAGAAGCGTGGTTTTATCGTATTACTGAAAACAATCATACATTAACCCGACAGCTGCAACTACAAAAAGAGGATCTCCAGACCGCGAATTCTTTCCATTTTACCATAGTCGATTATTTTTCAGCGTGAATTTTTTACAATGTTCACACCTTTCTGCTAAAACCTATTGCCATCTTAATACGAGAGCTTTATCCTTCGTCTCCTCTTTATTTGGTTCGTCATGTTTCATTAATTTCGATGAACCAAAGAGAGAATACTACCCCCTAAATATTCCCGTTTGGACGTACAGGAAATTTTATCAAGGGATTGATTACAAGGAGCTCATGGATGAGCATTTTAAAGATTTATTACCCGGAAGATACGCAAACCCAGCCCTCTACTTCGCTGGAAGCCCCACCCAAAATGATTCTTCCATTTAACAGAGGTTCCCTCAAGAAGCCTCAATCTCCGCAGCAGGATTGGGTATTAAGGCGTTCCCAAACTCTGTTCAATAACCACAAGTGTCCGGATTGTAGTAGCTCGGCAGTAGCGCCATTAGAATTACGAGATGGTTTACTCAACCGAAAAAACCGGCTGATTCCTGGTACTTCGACAGTCGTTGGATTTCGATGTGATACTTGTGATAGTGAGTGGCCAGCTTAAAGGCCATTGTGGCCAACTATCTCACATGACTGAGAAGTAATTTTCGACCGCGAAGTCAAATGCTTCAGGAGTTAATTTCTTGTGCTTCTGTTTGTAGACACAGAAATTTTTCACCTGGAGTAACAGGTCTCGAGGCTGACACGCACGAAACGGACGATCGACGGCTTTATAATGTTGGTCAACCAGATATTGGTATGCAGTTTCATCGAATTGAAACCCCATCAACGGTGCCATCAATTCAAATAGTGCCCGAAATTCTTCTTCTGAAGGATCGAGGGCTTCGATCTTATAGGGAATACGACGCAAAAACGCTGCATCCACAAGATCTTTCGGTTCCAGGTTCGTTGAAAAGATAATGAGCTGATCAAAAGGAACCTGTATTTTTTTACCACTGGGAAGATTCAGAAAGTCATAACGTTTTTCCAATGGGACAATCCAGCGGTTCAATAACTCATCGACGGGCATTCTCTGACGCCCAAAGTCGTCGATCACGAAAGTGCCACAATTACTTTTCATTTGCAGCGGTGCTTCGCAAATTTTTGTTTGCGGATTTTGCGTGATTTCTAATTCGTTCATAGTCAATTCGCCACCAGCAATCACCGTTGGACGCACAACCTGCACCCAGCGTTGATCAACGCCTGAGAGATCAAAGAGACTTTCAGTATCGCTTTCCTGTGTGACCTCTTCATGTAAGCCTGGATCAAATATGCGAAGAATATCTCCATCGATTCCCATGCAACGGGGAATCCAGATCGTTGAGCCGAATGCTTTTGTGATGCGTTCTGCAATACTGGTTTTACCATTACCGGCTTCACCAAACAAAAACATTCCTCGTCCAGAGTTAACAGCGGGCCCCAAACGATCCAGCATCTTAGGGTTAATAATCAGGTCTGAAAATGCTTCTTTCAAATCCTCTTCAGTGGCCTCTTGTTTGGCGATACTCTGGGCTTCCATCGCCCGCAGATAATCTTTGAAGCTCACCGGAGCAGAACCAAAATAAGTACACTCTTGCGTAAATCTACGTGCGCGTTCGCGACCCAACTCCGTAATGGTAAATTCGTAGTCTCCCATTTCAGCCGTACCACCAAAGGCCACCAGTTGGTCCTGCTTGGCACGTTTCAAAATCGGATCGACAATCCCGAAGGGAAGTCTGATCTGTTGACAAATTTGTCGCCCCGTACGAGTTCCCTTGGCGAGCAAAAATTTGAGAATCAGGCGTTCGATTTCGTCCTGCGTCAACCCAGTATCTTCCAGAGTTTCCGGGCATTGCGGAATGAAATTCCCTTGTTCCTCTTCTGCATCTCCCTTCAAAAGATCCTGTACGCGATTGAATAACTGACTGAGATGTTGGCTTTTGCCAATGACTTGCATTGGTTCAGCAGATTCCGTCTGCGACGGTAGCGTTGCAGTACTATTTGACATTTCAGAAGTCTGACCGTCCGTTGCTGATCCTTCTGAATCAGCAGTCTCTTCTGAATCACCAGTCGAAGTCAGGTTGAGCATACTCAATGAAGCGAGTAGCTCTTCGGTGTTGACTGCATTAGAAGCAATGTCACCTAGTTTTTTTGAGTCCTTCGGATCAAGAAAGGATTTTGATGCATCAGAATCGGGGGCTTTGGCTGACATTTGCTGTTCACACTCAGTTGATTGCACTGAAAAAAGTAATCCCGCTATCCCGATCAATGTGATACTGACAAAAGAAATTTGTCGAACA
>JAJDEK010000303.1 GCA_029259875.1 Planctomycetaceae bacterium | reverse complement strand
AAAAAGTCTGGTGTATCGTATCTAGTGAAGAAGAAGCGATCGCCTATTTAAGCCAGGCTTTAAAGCAAGAACGAATCGAACGCCGGCGCACTTTCTCTATGCCAATTCTTTTGGGTATTGTTGCGCTTTTGTCGGCCGCTGCTTGTTTTGCGCTTTATATGAGTGACTCTCTCACTCTAAATCCAAAATTCACATTAGTCGCTACAATTTCGTTCTCTGTTGCGGGACTACTTCTTGGAGCAACTGCTCTAAAAGACCGAAGAAAAAACATGAAGATTATGGGATTGGTGGTTCTAATTTGTTGCCTCACCTTAGGGGGAATCGGTTTAGTCAAACTTATCTAAACGTTAGTCATAAACTGCTTCGAGATTAGACACACTCACTTCAGGAACTATTGTTAGGACAGAAAGAGTCAACGTGATGTCAGATACGCCAGATACTGAAAACAAAAAAGAGGGACGCCAAGAGGCACTGCAAGCGGAACTGAGAGAATTAGTCGATGTCGTAGGTCCAGGACCACTTGTTGATTTATTGATGGAAAGAGCATTTCAATTACAGGCAACTGACATCCACTTGGATCCTCTAGAGGATGGACTGCGGCTACGCTTGAGGGTGGATGGAATGCTGCATGACATTATCCAGCTTCCCAAGGAAGCTGCCGCTTCAGTCATCTCACGTCTCAAACTGGCTGCAAACATGGATATCACCGAAAGACGTCTTGCCCAGGATGGCCACATTAATAATCAGACACTGCAAAACCGCCGTGATATTCGTGTTGGTTCAGGACCTACTATTCATGGCGAGCGACTGGTCTTGCGTCTGATGCCAGACCACAAACGTTTTACCGAATTTGCTGAATTAGGCCTCAGTGATCGGCAGATATCTGAAATTACCGGATATTGTCATGCTCCCTATGGAATGACCTTAAGTGTTGGTCCCGTAGGTTCTGGAAAAAGCACCACTATTTATAGCTGCCTCGATTATCTTAACCAACCAGAAATGAGCTTGGCGACCATCGAAGACCCAGTTGAACGCCGGATCGAAGGAGTCAATCAAATTCAAATCGACCCCAAAATTAGCTTTAGCTTTGCCGAAGCTTTAAGGGGAGTTCTTCGACAGGATCCTAATGTAATCATGGTGGGGGAAATTCGTGATTCAGAAACGGCACATATTGCTGTTAGAGCGGGGCTGACTGGTATCCGTGTCCTTTCGACACTTCATGCCAATGACGCCGTTGCTGCAATTGACGTATTCAGAGAATTTGGAATACCTTCCATGTTCATCACAGACAGTTTACAAGGCATCATTTCTCAACGCCTTATTAGATGCATCTGTGAAAAATGTCGAACTCCTTATCAACCAGATACCGGAGCTTGTGAGTATCTGGGAATCAATCCAGACCAATTATCAGATTCTAAAATAGCGAAAGGAAACGGCTGTGAACACTGTTTTCAAACTGGCTACATAGGCCGCACAGGTATTTTTGAAACACTTGGAATCCAAGGCGAGTTACGAGATGCCATTCTCAGAGGAGCATCGCAAACAGACATCCAAAAGATGGCTTCTGATTCGGGAATGACCACCATGGAAGACTGTGGTAAAGCGAAAATACTCGAGGGGGTCACAACCGCGCAAGAACTTCACCGTGTCCTTGTCTAAATCTGACCGAGAATATGCAATATCGATTATACTTTTTAGACCCTGATCAAGTTTTTTGTACAGTATAAATAGCCCTTGTACATTTTAGTTCCGGTTTTGTCGGTTATCTTCTCCATCTTAGGAAAAAAAGAATTCAATTCTAATCGATCCGATATATAATCATAAATAGGTGATTATTCATATCTAAGATCTATCGGTCGGGCCATCTCTCATTATATTATGTCGTTTGATGTGGGATCGCGTCCAATGAATTTAAATAAAACAGAAACGCGTGGTGAAGGACTCTCCCATCATCACCAGGCAGTTTTCTCTCAGTCGGCTACGAGTTCTATGTCGAATCAAACTAATTCTGCAACTCCAAGTGTGATGAGCTCATCGCAGTCTTTACAAACAAAGAAACAGAATTTTTCTGCACAGCCTCAGTCACAATCCCAAGAGGATGAAGAACCAGTCCTTTCATTCAAAGAAAAGGCGGTCATTTGGGTTGCCAGTTTCACGGCTACTGGATACTTAATTTCATTTCTTCTTCATTCGACCGCTCTGACAATCATGGCGATTGTCATTGTTGGTGGCATTCAGGGAAACGGTGATTTCTCGACACTTGCTAGCCTCGATGACGAGGACAGCTTTGCCCTAAACGGTCCATTGGACACACGTATTGATGAAGAAGCAGGAGGAAAAACAACCGAATTCAACATTATGCAACCAGTAAAAACAATAACTGGTGAGAACGATTCAACACTGAAGGAGATTGAAGCAGAGTTCTCTATGCATCTCGGAAAAGGTGAAGGAGAAGAAAACGGAGACGGAAAAGGAAGCGGGGGAGGAGAATTTAAATTCAAACCAATGGGAAATGCCGTTACTGCCGGAAGCTTTACAGCTTGGACCGTTCCCAAAGATCCAGACCTCAATGAAGATTATTTGATTATTATTCAGGTCAAACTACCCTATAGTTATAAATCAACCCGTTATCGCGCTTCTGATCTATCGGGAATTGTGCTCGGAACTGATAAACACCGCCAATCAATCCCCTGGGATGTTAGGTGGCCTAACTCGACCTTTACGCCTAAGGTCAAAGGTGAAGTCAGACCTGTCAAGAAAGGAGGCTATTTACCAGTTAAGAAACGAGTCTCCCAATTAATCGTAAAGGTCCCAGGCTCAAAGATTCCAGCAACACGCGATACGATCAAGATCGAGTCAAAGGTTCTTAAAGAAAAACACACATTAGAAATAGTCTTTTAAGTTATCACCATCTGAATTTAGCCTGTTTCTCCTTTGACAATATGAACCCAGCCTTTTATATAAATCTCTCCAAAGTTGGCCCAGCGCGCGGGATCATCGGACAGATTTCCTTGGCAGCAAGGACAAGGAAGATTTGGTTGCTCCGGAAAAAGAGGCTTACTGTTTAAATCAGTTGAAAGCCAAAGTGCATCACATTCATCGCACAGAATCACTGCATCACCTTCTTTGCTACAGATGCGGATTCCTAAATTCCCTTGTTCACAAAAAGGGCAAATCCCTACATAATACATAAATTTAGACCTTGCACCCTCAAAATATTACAATGGAAACGCCGTGATCACATTGGTTCCTTCCAGAACCAATCGTATCTTGTAAGCAGAAGGTTTCCCCTGTTTGTTCCCAACCTGACCTCCAACAAACCCAATGCGACGGTCCATATCTATAGTATAGACAATTCGATTCCCTTCCTTTTTTCTCTCTACCTTCTTTCCTCCTTTGAGTGCTTTAAGATAGGCCTCATCAATTACCGCAAGTACTTTTTTTCTTTCTCCTTCTCCAGCAAAAACACCATGTTTCCCAGGACGATTGGGCTGATCTTCTGCATGACGCATAATATGGAGTAACCGATGTTTTTCTCGGCTCCCAGGGCCATACTTTAAGCCAGCAGCAGATTCCCAGACTTTACCACCTAAATCTCGAAGCTGCCCTAATTCCGGTTTGGTCTTAGCAGTTGTTGATCGTTGAGAAGAGTTAAGCGGCGGTGGTCGGTTCGAATTCGCTGGTGTCTGTTTTTTAGATACTGGTGAAGAGGCTACCGGATAACTCTTCGATTTTGAAACATTGGGTTCTTTTTGCTGACCCAGGTCCGATTGTTGAGCCCCTTCATCTTTTGCAGTATTTGATTGATGACTTGCTTCTTTTAAAGGATCAAGAACGTTTTGTGCTCTCGACTCTTCAGAATTTAAAACCGATTGATCATTTGTTTGGTTTCTCTGACTCTGTATAACTGAGTATATAATCAGAAAAAGAACGATAGCAGCTGTCCAACCCAACGAGCTAGCTTTTGTTCGAAGTCGTTTATTTGGTTGGTTCATAGTTTAAATCTTATCTTACTTTCAGAAGGCTTAGTTTCATTTAGATAACGAAGTTTGATAGCGACGATAAATCTGCTTAAGGCGTTCTACTTTTGCCGGATTGCTAGCAGCAAGGTTACGTTTTTCGCTAAGATCATTCGATAGATCGACTAGAAAAAGTTGATCCTGTTTAGTGAGTTGGCCTTGCTGACTTGTATCACGGGGATTACCCAGTAATTTCCAATCACCTTCTCGAACAGCCCAGCTCTTACCGATCTGCCAATAGAAATCAGCATGGGGGCTTTGCGATTGCGATGAATCAATGACTGTTTTTAGACTTTTCCCATCCAGTTTTTGTTGTGGAAGTTGTGCACCAGTTAATTCTGCAATGGTTGGTAACCAGTCACAGCCTGTTGCCATTTGATGGCGTTCTTCGCCTTCTGCGATTGTTCCAGGCCAGGAAATCATGGCAGGTACACGAATCCCTCCTTCAAACAAACTAAACTTTGCACCTCGAAAAGGGCCTGCACTACCTCCTCCTCCGAATGTTCTCTCTTCTTGTGAATGCCCATGATCGGATTGAAAAATGACAATTGTGTTTTCACGAAGCTTGAACTCATCTAGTGTTTTTAATACTTCACCAATACAGTCATCCATCGTAGAAACAAATGCCGCATACTTATTTCGCGGACTAGGAAGATGTGCATATTCCTTTCGCCACTTATCAGTACCCTGTAAGGGGTAATGAGGAACGTTG
>JAJDEK010000302.1 GCA_029259875.1 Planctomycetaceae bacterium | reverse complement strand
GCTGGAATTTTACTTGTCAAAACATCTTAACAATTCTGTTAGGAAATTGTTGTTCTGTTTCTATAACAACAATCCAAGTTTTTCTGAAGCTTGAAGAATTGAATTCAATGGTGGAAAAACTGTCACCTGTCAAATTTGCTGCGAAGATACGCTGTTGCGCTAATGATCTAGATGATCATGGTGTCGACAAGTTAGGTTCGCTGTACGATTTGACGGCGCATCGTCTCATTCGGTACGCAGTGACAGTCACAAAAAATACGGCTGATGCCGAAGATGCGATTCAAGCAACAATGGTGCGGATTGCCATGAGGCCCAAAATTTTGGCAACGGCGCAACAACCTTGGGCCTATTTATTAAGAGTAACAAGAAACGAAGCGTTAAGAATTCTGCAAAAACGAAAACCATTGCAAATTTTCTCGCAGTGTAAACAGCTCTGGTCACGAGATTCTGCCACAGTTGAAGAGAATGACGAGGCACAAGTAATCAGGCGGGCATTAAAACGACTTCCGACAAACCAGTCTGAAGTTGTGGTTTTGAAGATTTGGGAGGATATGACATTTGCTGAAATTGCCTGTGTGCTGGATGAATCACCCAACACTGTGGCCAGCCGCTATCGTTATGCGCTCCAAAAATTAGATAATTACCTGCGTCCTACGACGCAAGAGGATATTAATGTTTGAGTTTGAAGATCATCACTTTCTGGAAGAACAATTAGCGAAGGTAGCCACCGATTCTGCTCATCCTTTGCGGGACAGTCATCGTCAGCAAGTGCTGGATGCAGCACGGCAGGCGCGTTCTCGAAAAAGTCGCTTACAAAGCCTGGCTGCGATTTGCATGCTCTTTCTAGCAATCGCTCTGTTCTTTTCCACTAAAAGTTCAGAGATGACACAGAGTACGTCCTCTGATTATGCTCCCGGTTGGTCCAAGACCATTTATGCTAAAGGCAGTCAGGTTTTAGGAATCTCCACCACAGCTCAACAGCCAGAGGTTATTAAGACCGATTGGAATTCTGTGCAGGCGACTCTCAAACAATCCGGTGAATGGGGGCTTGTTGATGCCGTCGTTCGATTTCGGAATGAGCGTGCAGGAACGATTGAGCAGATCTTTCATCGAGGCGATTAATGCAGGAGACCTTGTCCCAACACTTTCAGGAGCAACTCCCTGAAAAAGCAGAGAACCATCCGGAATTCGTGACTGAGCTGGTAGATTTAATCTTACATCAGGCACAAGCCATCAATGCCAGCGATATTCACCTGCTGCCGACTGAAAATCAAATGCGTATGGATTGGCGAATTGATGGTGTATTGCATCACGTGGCCGACTTTTCACATGAACTAGCGCCACGAATTACGGCGCGATTAAAAGTGATTTCGCATTTATTGACATATCGTACCGATGTTCCTCAAGAAGGGCGAATTCGTCAGCAGGGGGAACAGGCTGTGGAAACGCGGATCAGCACTTTTCCCACACTTTATGGAGAAAAAGTTGTAGTACGTTTGTTTGTTGGGTCAGGACAATACAAATACCTGGAAAGTCTGAACCTGCCTGATGAAATTCTCATTGACTTGAAACGATTACTTACCCAGACCGGTGGGGTAGTGTTAATGACTGGTCCGGCAGGCAGCGGTAAAACAACAACCATTTATGCTTGTTTGCGTGAAATCATTCAGCAATCCAAGGGTTCAAGAAGTCTGGCTTCTCTAGAAGATCCGATTGAAGTTGTTGTGCCAACTGTGGCTCAATCACAGGTGAACCCTTCTGCTGGCTTTGATATGGTCCTCGGACTACGATCGTTGCTCAGGCAGGACCCAGAAGTGATCATGGTTGGTGAAATTCGTGATCGTGAGACGGCAGAAACTGTTTTTCAGGCATCGCTCTCAGGCCATCTAGTTGTCACAACATTTCATGCCGGCAGTGCAGCTGAAGCTGTTAGCCGTCTATCGGACATGGGGATCGAACCTTATTTACTACGCAGTGGATTGTTGGCGATTCTAAGCCAGCGCCTATTGAGGCGGCTTTGTTCGTGTGCACAAACTTCGCATAAAGAAGAAGATCGTCTGGGGCTACATGTTGAAGCGTGGAAAGTACCTGTGGGATGTGCTGATTGCGGTCAAACTGGATACCTGGGGCGAGTTGTTCTTACAGAGATGCTACAGCCGAATCATGTTGATGTGACGAATGCTATTTTAAATCGGGCGGATTCGACAGCATTGCACCAATTGGCGACTCAGTCGGGAATGCGCACGCAGTGGGATCGTGCATTACAGGCAATCAACCAGGGAATTACAAGCCCCGCAGAAGTACGACGGATTTTGGGTATGACCCGTACGGAATCTGATTGATGCAACCTGAATAACGATTGACTAACATTAAAAACAACCCTGAAATTATCGTTTCGATCTAAGAGAGTGCGAATATGAATTCGAGAGACGGTTCAGAACCATCGAATACAAAAGAGACGAAATTTGAACTTGACGAATTGATTGCCTTGAATGAAGAAATCATTTCATTAGTCCAGGCCGGGATACCACTGGAATTAGGCTTGCGGGAAATGGGCAATGAACTCCCTGACCGTTTGGGAAAGATCAGCTCAAAATTAGCAAACAGGATGGAACGAGGCAGTTCATTATCTGAAGCGATGAATTCAGAAGGCTCTCAGTTTCCCAAGGTTTATCGAGTGATCGTAGAAGCGGGGATCAAATCCGGAAAATTAACGGTAGCCCTGGAGGAAATGTCGAATTATGCTTGGGAGCTGTTTCATTTAAGACGCCAGATCGGCATGGCGATGGTTTATCCGCTGATCGTATTTAGTCTTGCTTACGGTTTGTTTCTGATATTTCTGTTCGAAATGCTTTCACGATTTAATATGGCTTACGAAGTGTTTCGATTCCAAGAATCTCGGCCATTACAACTTTTAAATTCAATGGAATCAACGATCGTTTACTGGGGATTAATTCCACCACTATTGCTATTTCTATTTGTCATCTTATGGATGCGAACTGGTAGTTCTCAGTTACTCAATTTTAAAGGCACTAGTCGCCTTGTCGGATGGATTCCCGGCGTACAGAAAATTGCCAATTATTATCGCTATGGTAACTTTTCGGAGTTACTATCGCTCTTGATTCAACAAGATATACCTTTTGCCGAATCCATCGTGTTGTCAGCGGAAGCAACCGGCGATGATCAATTGGTGAAATCAGCGAATCTTATGGCGGAGCGACATTTAAAGTCTCTACAGGAAACAAGTGATTCAGCAAAAGAATATGGCTGGCCACCGCTGTTAACCTGGTTATTGACAACAAAAAACCAACAGAGAGAGCTAAGTCTCGCATTAAAAAATGCTGCCGATATGTATCGGAGAAAAGCAACCAATTACACACGCTGGTTTAGGGTCCTCTTTCCGATCTTTACCGGAGCAATTATCGGCGGGGGAACCGTTTTGTGTTATTCTCTTGTTTTATTTCTACCGTTCTCCGATATGCTTAAACAATTAGCAGAACCTTAAAGTTCTAGATCTAATAGATGAGTGAATTGTTTTGATTAATGCAGTATCGTTATAACGATTATTCGTTTTCACGGGATTGAAGACCGATGGTTTGGTATCGTTACCAGGGAATCAATTTGAAAGGAAAAAATGTATCAGGTCGCATTCATGCCGCTGACCGGGATGAAGTGGCTAGTATGCTCCAGGATCAGGGTGTGAAAATTGAATGCATTCAGGAAGAAGCAGTTGCTTATGCTACTTCTAATGCTTCTAGTGGGAATAATAGTTTGACGAACTTGTCTTCAGGTGATTATGAAGTGATTTCGGAACATCTGTCTGATTTGACACGCGCCAAGTTGCCTTTGTCTGTGGGATTGGAGGCCGTTTCACATGAAATCGAAAATGCCAGACTCCGTTCCGCAGTACAGAAATTAGCAGCACAGCTTGATGCAGGTAATGATCTAGAAACAGTGCTCTCGAATTCCAAAGCCCCTCGAGAGCTTTGTACTCTGGTTCACGCCGGTATCCGGTCAGGTAGAATGAGTGAAATACTGGCCGATTATGTTGCCCACACGAGACAACTGGGAGAAATGAAAAGCCAACTCCTGATGGCACTCACTTATCCTTTGGTTCTGGTAGGCTTCGCTTTACTAGTTTTGTTGAGCATGTTGATTTGGATCATTCCTTCATTTGAATCGATCTATCTGGACTTTCAAATCGAATTGCCTGCGATTACTCTGAAACTATTTCAAATATCCTCTTTTTTGTGTACTCAGTGGTGGTGGTATCTTCCTGCAGCTCTGCTTGGGATTGCCGGTTGCCTATGGTTGATGAAAACAGAGATTGGCCAACGATGGATACAGAAGCTCGTTTATCGCATACCATTGATAGGGGGACTATTAAGCGGAATTACTGTTTCTCGATTTTCTCATTTGCTCGCCTTGCTGGTTGACAATGATGTCCCTTTCATCGATGCATTGAAAATGACCGGGGAAAGCTCAAGCAACTATGAAATACGTACTGCTTGTAGACAATTTTCACAGACTGCCTCAACAGGACAAGCTCAAATCTCATCACTGGCATCATTAAACATCTTTCCTGCTACTTTTTTGCAAGCATTGGCAAGCCAGACGGGAACCTCTTCACGTATAGGACCTAGATATTCTGTTGAGATTCTCAATGCGCTGGCCGATATGCTGAATAGCCAAACGAGGGTTCGCATCACATTCTTTGCTTCAGTAGTTGAACCACTCATCATTATCTTCTGTGGAATTCTAATGGGATTTTTGTTTATAGCCATGTTTGCACCCTTGATTCAATTGATGAACTGGATCGCATAAGAGTGAAGTCTATTTCTGAATGAATTATTCAATCTACCAGTCAGAGTGGGAATTGTTGAAAGAGATCATCAGTCAATGAACAAGTGGAATCACTTCAATAAGTTCGAGGGATTATTGCGTCTGGAAAACAGTTCAATTTTACATAGATCTTTTTCGTTTTTAGGACGTGTGAATTACTCTCAACAAGTGGCTTTGCTGCGTATTTTGGCCGTCGCTTCTGAAAAGCAGCTCCCGTTAATCGATGTACTGGAAGCTTTCGCGAAAGATGTGCGAGGTTATTGGAGACATCAAATCATACGGTTGGTCGATTTGCTCAGAAGTGGTGTCCCTTTAGCAGAAGCCATCGAAAAGATCCCGTCTGTCATCCCCACGAAAGCCTATTTTCTGGTCAAGGCTGGTGCAGAATCCGGTACTCTCCCTTCAGCGTTGGCAATGGCTGCAGAAGTTTGTGCAGAACAGCGTAATGAACGTGATAGTCTACGTTCCGGAGTCTCTTATTACATTGTATCTGTTCTCGTAATCTTAACGCTAATCCTGAGCTTTATCTGCTACTGGATTATTCCCAAAATGAAAAAGATCTATTTTGATTTCGAAGTTGAGTTACCTGCTTTGACAATAGATATCATTCGGGCTTCAGATTGGTTGGTAAAATATTTTTGGATCCTTCCGGTACTACTTTTGATAACTTACCTGTTACGTGCGTTTTTAATCAAAACGGAACATCTCGAATACAGGGGGAGACCCATGTATTTTTCAGGGATTTATCCGCGAGGAAGGGCACCAGACGTATTGCGTTTTTTACATATCGTGACAGAATCAGGGCGCCCTTTGATGGGAGCATTCGAGACATTAACTCACTCCACTAAAAATCGTTTTCTGTCACAACGCTTTCGAGCGATTCTTGAAGACATTCGAAAGGGCAATGATTGCTGGACTTCCTTGCATGATTATAGCCTACTAACTCCGGGTGAAGTACGCCTGTTACAGTCAGCACAACGAGCTGGGAATTTGAGTTGGGCTCTCAAGGCCATTGCGAAAAGTATCGAACGACGCATCGATTACCGAATGGCATTAATCAGAGAATATCTGGAACCAGCGTTGATTCTAAGCATAGGTTGTCTGGTAGGTATATTCGTAATTGGTTTATTTTTGCCACTCGTGGAGCTTATGAATAACTTAGCGTAAGCGTTTTTATATTGGTTAACACCGTGAAAAATAAAAATCACATCAATCAACTATTACCATCATCAGATGCGTACTTGTTGCTGAAACGACGGGGATTCACGCTGGTTGAAATGATGGTTGCTGGCGTGTTGTTGATGACCGTCACGATGATTGTTGTTCCAGCCATTTATTGGGTACACCGTGAGCGAAGACAAACCGAACATTATCAAATTGCCATTGTTGAAGTTGAAAATATGATGGAACGCATTGTTGCTTTGCCTTTCAAAGAAATCAATCAACCAACGGTGGATAAATTTGTTCTCTCGGAAAGTGCGTTGCGACAATTAACTGACCCTAACTTCACTATTGAAATCATTGACTCCGATGATCTGCCACTAACGAAAAAAATTCAGATACGGTTAGTGTGGAAAGATCATCATGGGATGAAACTGACACCTGTGCGATTGACTTCATGGGTCTGCCCCAAGGAAAATTTGTAATGAAGCAACGCTATTTTACTATTTCAATAAAACCACACAGGAGAAATTCTTCCGGTATCTCTCTGGTGGAGGTTGTTGTTGCAATGGGGATTGCGACAGTCCTCATGGGTATCAGCATGACGACCATGCATACGGTCTTGCGAACAGAACGCGAAACGAGTAAGGCAGCGTGGCTGGGATCATCCTTTTA
>JAJDEK010000301.1 GCA_029259875.1 Planctomycetaceae bacterium | reverse complement strand
TCACTTTCGAAACGTCATCACTGGTTTGATGTCTCCAGCTTCCGACACGCACTTTCCCGACCACAAATTGGTCTGATTCTGCTTACCATCTTTTTAACCACATTCGCTTTCGCGCAGTTCGAATCCACACTTTCCCTACTGACACAGGAACTTGGGTTTGCTGCCCGCAGTAACTTTTATATTTTTGCTTACATTGGATTGATTTTAACTCTGAGTCAGGGAATTCTGGTCAGAAGACTGATTCCTAAAATTGGCGAGTACCGTATGGGGCTGGCTGGTATTATTCTGATGGTAGTGGGACTTTTGATGATCGGAGTTGCTGGAAACTCGGGTTCTTATGCTTTGCTGTATGCGGTGCTACCTATTTCCGTAGTTGGTTTTTCAGCGACCACTCCTTCACTGCAATCACTACTGTCCCTCAATACTTCCGACGACCAACAAGGGGGAATCCTGGGAGTAGGACAGAGCATCTCGGCACTGGCGCGTATTCTAGGTCCGCTAGCGGGTATTGTTCTTTTTAAGGGAACCAAAAATGGATTCATCCAAGGTAGTATTACATCCCCGTACTGGGTCGGTGCTGGGATCATGGTTCTAGGGCTTTTATTACTGGGCGTTCTAAAGTCGCACGCCACGGATACAGCAATTGAAACTTGAACATCATCCCATATAACCACGCTGAAAACTCGGTATTGCCCTAACTCTTATGTTCTGCTAAAGATACCCACTGTTTGAGCTTCAAAATACGAAATCGACATTTTGATAGGCAGGGATGCCATGCGCGATCAACTTATTCATTCAAAATGGACTAGACCTGTTCTACTTGCTCTGGCCACCCTACCGTTCATTACAGCAAGTTATGCATACTGGGTCGGTTCACGCGTCCAAACGGCAATGGCCGGTGAAGCAAAACCAGCTCTCGCTTTTGAAACCTATCTTGTTGATACCGGTCGGATCAAAGAAACCACGCGCGTTGTCTCCGCTCGTTTTCGCTTCAAAAACCTCAGCGACCAGACTGTGACTGTCAAAGAATTGATCCCCAGTTGTGGTTGCCTGAACCCTCGTCTGGAGAAAAAAGTGTATCTCCCAAATGAAGTGGGCGAATTTCGACTTAAAATGGAGACTGCGGGAGAATCTCCCGGGCAGAAAGAATACTTTGTTGATTTCAAATATGAAGATACCCAGGAGCGTTCTACTAGATTAACTTTTAAGCTGGAACTGCCTATCCGCAGGCTAGTTGTGAAACCAAAAGCACTGGTTGTTTACCAATTCACACCAGGACGCACCGTACATCCTATTACAGTCTCTGATTACCGAGCCGGGAAAGAGTTTAAAATTATCAGTGTGGTGAGCACTCTGAAATACGCCAAAGTCGAACTCAAAAACTTGAAAGTCAGTGATGGCCTCAGACAGCAGAAGCTGGACGTGATTGTCGAAAATGTAGTTCCACCAGGAAAACATAATGGACTCGTCGTCATTAAAACGAATGACCTCGACTTCCCTGAACTTTATGTTCCGCTCATCGTTCAAGGTCCAGACCCACAGACCGCACAAAAAAATGAGCTAACTTCTCCGAAAGCCAACTAAAACTCTTAAATGTTGAGTGGCTAAAGGCTTGGCGATCAGCTAATTGGCTGATTTCCTTACTTTCTTTTGAATTCTAATACTTTTTTGTACGGAATTCGGCCTGCGCGGTCACTAATTACTATAGAGATCGGCTTACACCCGAGTACAAAACTCAAAAAGAGTCAATTCTCAGATCGCTCTTATTTTAATCCAACAACCAATGGTGCCCTATGCGTTTGACTCTAAGAACTTTAATCGCCTATTTAGATGATGTTCTTGAACCAACTCAAATCAAAGAGATTGGTAAAAAACTTGATGAAAGTGGCTATGCCTCTTCCCTCGTTGAGCGAATCAAAGACGTCTTACGCCGACGTCGCCTCACTGCACCAGAAGTAGAAGGTCCTGGTTCCAGTCCAGACCCTAATATGGTCGCTGAATATCTGGACAACACGTTATCGCCCGAGAGTGTCGCCGATGTAGAAAAAATCTGCTTGAATTCTGATGTCAATCTTGTTGAGGTCGCTGCTTCACACCAAATCCTGACACTCGTGTTGGGAGAACCAGCAACCATCAATCCAGATACCAGAGAACGCATCTATGCTCTGGGGCCCATTCCAAGTGGCAATGAACTTGATGTCGCAAGCTCCAACACAGCAACTGAATCAGCTTCGATCGATTCCCAGTCGGAATCACAAAATGATTCAACAAGTCTAAAAAATAGCGCTCCCGCTAACCAGCAGACAGTTCCTGCGAAAGACCCTGAACCATTTTCGTCCCGTATCCCTGATTACCTCAAAACGAAACCATTGTGGAAACGATTTACTCCCTATTTCCTGATTCTACTTGCAGGTGTTGTCTGGGCTGGCCTGTTCTTTGGAGATCCTACTTTCTTCCCAGAACTATTTTCAGGTGGAGAGACATCGACTCAATTAGCAAGTAACATACCTGAAAATCGGGAAGTTAATATCCCTGTGCCCGGAGATACCAATCTGCCAGAACCCGCTCCTGCTGTAGATCAATCTAAACCTGCAACATCGGTTAAGCCGAGCACTCCAGATATGGCCACATCAAAAAAAGCTCCTACTCCTGTAGCAATCAACAAACCACCGGCATTCGATGCTCCACCACCGGCTGATGCAGAAAGTGGAACAGCTACAAAAGTTGTCCCCGCTGCTCCTCCCGTTGTTTCTAATCTCCCTCCCAAAACATCAGGACAACCGGCTACGACTCCCCCCGCAGTCAGCCCAGACAGTAAAACCGTAGCCACGAATAACACTGCAAAAACTCCACCACCAAAAATTGAATTAGCTGATGTTCCAAGCAGTGCTCCGGCTGCTCAAATTGAATCAGAAGATGGCTTCTTTTTGGCGAATATCGCTAATATGCCTGACATTGCAGATAAGAACGATTGGGTCATCCACTCAAAGGTCAGTCCGATTCAGGCCGGCACTCCTGTTGCATCACCGGAACCATTCACAGCCAGGATCAATATCCCAGAAGCACATTGCAAGGTTGTACTCCTACCTGACACTTCAGTCATCTATGCCGGTAAAAGCAAAGCAGCAGAAATGGGCTTTGAAATTCAACAAGGCCGCCTCCGCATCGAAGCATCTCGTGGCTTGAATGACGCTAAAAATGCAGCCGGGCCGATATTATCCATAAAGGTGAATGATGAACTCTGGCGAATTGAACTCGTCACCAGAGACAGTGTCTGTGGTATTGAAATCAACCCGGTTCAGCCAACTAAGCCAGGAGAAGTGCTTGGTGCCAATGGTTACACAGGAGTTCTATATGCCTATTCAGGAATGATTCGTTTCTCAGATGGCAAAGGTAAAGTCCAGACCGTTGATGCAGGCCAATGGATGTCCCTGTCAGCAAAAGACCGAGCCGCCAACGTTATCAACCCTTCTGATCGCCCGAAGCCCTTACGCGTTCCCCGTTGGGTTGAACCCGAGTTTAAAGATAACTCATACCTTTCTCGCCGATCTATCGCGGCATTCATCAAAGAATTAGATGATGACCAACTCGTTTCACT